>CAIVEA010000284.1 GCA_903904765.1 uncultured Chloroflexota bacterium | reverse complement strand
TGGTGCTGGGCATCGGCGCGGTGTGGTTCGCGGTGCGGAATGACCGTTGGACGGGCGCAGATCGCTTTCTCGCGGCGCTGGCGGGGGCAGGGGCGGTGTTCGGTGCGCTCTACGCGGGCGCAGGCGCGGAGCATGCCCTGTGGACGACGATACCGCTGCTGGCACTCGGCAGCGGGCTGCTGGCGCGGTTGTTCCCGCGTGCTGAAGATTCGCTGTGGTGGTCGGTTCCCGCATGGAGCAAGTGGCTGGTGGCGCTCATCATGGTGGCTCTGCTGTGCATGTTCGCCATTCACGCGCAAACACTGGCGCGTTCGCTGCTCACCGCGCCCGACCCGTTCCAGTTCACCTCGGTCAACTCGCTCAGTTTCGTGTGGGTGATTATCATCCTGCTGTTCATCATCATCGGCTATTTCCTGTCGGCCAGTCTGTGGGGCGTGGGTTCGACTACACAGGGGATGCTGATCGGGCTGACGGGCTTCCTGCTCATCACGGGTATGGGAAGCGGTTGGCGGGCGGCGGTGGAACGGGCGGATGATCCGGTAGAACTGTGGAATCGCCGTGCGACGGCCTCCGAAACGGCGGCACTACGTGCTACGCTGTATGAACTTTCCAAACGCGAAACCAGCGGCTTCCCGGAGCTGAAGGTGGTCGCACAAGTGCCAGACGATGGCGTGGTGGCGTGGCTGCTGCGCGATTATCCCAATACGGTCTTTGTGGCTGATGCAGGCGCGGCGCGTGCCGCAGAGGTAGTGATTCTGCCGACCACACAGGAATTGCCCGATCTGGGCGGCGCGTATGTGGGCGACTCGTTTACCATCACCCGCACATGGTCGGAACTGCGCGATCTGCGCGTGCAGGATTTGCCGGCATGGTGGCTGCAACGGCGTACCCGCACGGGCGGTGTGGCGGCAACGGATGTGACGCTGTGGCTGCGGCAGGATATTTACGATGGCGTGTCCTTCGACGCGAAACAGTGAGGAAAAAAGGCGGCGGCTCGTGTATATTCACACAGCGTTTTTGATCGGTGCGACCTGAAGGGCGGTTTATGAACTTCGACCCGGAAGCCCCTGAACAACTGATACCGCGCTGTTTGCAGGGCGATCAAGCGGCTTTTGCTGCGTTGTATGACCTGTGCGCGCCTGTCATTTACCGCCTGTGCTACGGCCTGCTGATGAACCGTCAGGATGCCGAAGATGTGATGCAGGAAGCGTTCGTCTACGCTTTCAAGAACATTCACCGTTACGATCCGTCGCGGTCAGCCTTCAAAACGTGGTTGTACACGATTGCACTCAGCCGCTGCCGCAACCTGTTCCGGCGCAAAAGCTGGTATCGCTTGGCGAGTTTCCTGCCGCTGGATTTGCCCGCGCCGCGCACCGAACGCCCCGAAGCGCAGATGGCGAAGCATGACGCACAGGCGGCGGTGGAAACCGCGCTGGCGGCGCTCACACCCCGACTGCGGGAGGCGGTTATCTTGCGTTACGGGCACGGGTTGACGTTCCGCGAAATGGCGGAGATTATCGGTTGCCCGCAAAAGACGGCGGAGAGCCGCATTCGCTTGGCGCATGAACGGCTGCGAGGCGTACTCCAGCCGCAGGGACAGAATTTACTGGAAGCCTTGATGGGGATCGAATGGGCATAAGCACTATGACCTGTCATGACTGCCAGCGCCGTCTGGCGGCCTATATTCGGCACGAACTGCCCCCTGATGAACGGCGCAGCGTGGCGGCTCATCTGGATGGTTGTACGGCTTGTTACAGCATGTATCTACAACAGCAGTCGGTGGCGCAGGAATTGGAATTCGGCCTGCCTCGTTACGGGCAGCCCGCCCGCCCCGCGCTAGATCGCGTGTGGGCGGCGGTACAGGCCGAGATGCGCCGTCCATCCCCGCCTGTCCTGCCGACATTATGGACTAGCGTGGCGGTGGCTGCGATTGTGTTGCTGCTGTTCATCCCGATGGTGATGGGTGGGCGCGGATACGGGATGACCGTCGCCGCCGCACCCACTCAGCCTGCGCCGGCCATCCAGCGGGCGACCCCCGCGCAGATCACGCCGCTGGGCGGCACGCCGACGATGGTGGCATTTTACGTTACGCCAGCACCTAACCTGCAAACCACCGGGCCAGCCCCGGATGTGTTCAATACGCCGTGAAAATCAACTCACTTTTTGAGGCTTTATGGAACTGATGAACGACGCTCCAATCCATGAACCCGATGCTCAACCGGCCTCTAACCCGCTGACCGCGTGGCTGTCGGGGCGGGTGCGGCTGGATTGGGAATTCTGGGTGTACTTCACCATTTTGCTGCTGGCTCTGTTTACGCGCTTCTACATGCTGGGCGCACGCACCATGAGCCATGACGAGAGCTTGCACACCAAGTTCTCGTGGGATTTGTACAGCAATGGTTCGTTCCAGCACACGCCGCTGATGCACGGGCCGATCCTGTTTCACGCCACCGCGCTGAGCTACTTCCTGTTCGGCGACAACGACTTCACCGCCCGTCTGTATCCGGCGGTGCTGGGTGTGCTGATGGTGATGTTTCCGCTGCTGTTCCGGCGCTGGTTGGGGCGGTGGGGGGCGATACTGGCTTCGATCATGCTGCTCATCTCGCCGCTGGTACTGTACTACAACCGCTATATCCGCGAGGATACGCCGTCGGTGTTCTACACGCTGATTATGGTGTATTGCACGTTCATGTACCTGAACGGCCCGGCGGTGATGCGCCGTAAAGCACGGTGGTTGTATATCTTCTCGGCAGCGCTGCTGGCAAGCATGGCGACCAAAGAAGTGGCGTTCATGTATATCGCCATCTTCGGCAGCATCCTCACGCTGTACTGGCTGTCGCGGGTCGGGCAGAATTTCTTCCGCCTGCCGGGGCGCACGGTGTTCTATTTCGTGTCCATCGCAGGGCTGCTGGCGGGGCTGGCATCGTTGGGAATGTACGTGGTGCTATCCATCACGCCGCTGGAGTCCACGCTGGCGTTGGGCAGCGGCAGTATCGAGTTTCAAGCGTTGATTCGCTGGACGCTGCTGGTGGTACTGGTGATTTTGCTGCTGGGCGCAGTACCCATGTGGACAGCGTTCCGGCGCAGTCGGGCGCGTCGTCCGGGGCTGGAACTGGCGCTCTTGCTTTCGTTGATGCTGGTGTTCGCGGCCTTGTTCATCATTGTCGAGGAGCGTTCGCATGTGGCGGCTGCGGCTGCCAGCACTACCTCTGATCCGGCTCAACCCGGCACAGAAGGCGCGGCGGCGGTAGAAAGCACGTACAAGGCGTGGCCGCTGTACGGTTTTTGGGGCGTGTGTATCGTCCTGATCGCCGCGCTGAT
>CAIVEA010000283.1 GCA_903904765.1 uncultured Chloroflexota bacterium | reverse complement strand
CACAATGTCAGCGCCATGCCCGCTTTCGCCCACAGGTTGATCTGACCGGGGTCGCGGGCGATCTGGTAGATGAAAGCCGACTCTAAGCCGGAGTTGATGAAAATGGAGGTGAGCGAAGTGATGAGGATGACCACTGCGTACACGCCGCGTTCTTCCAGCCCCAGCCCGCGCACCACGATAATCGAGGTGAAGATGCTGATAACCACCGCCCACACCTGTTGGAGCAGGTTGGCGGCGCTGTCGCTGGCGAAGCGGCGGGTGCTGCTGTCACGCATGGCGGGCTGCTCTCAGTATCACGATTTTCTCCGGTGCTGTTCGAGTACAGCGTTGTAAACTGCGAGCAGATCATAGACCACTTTTTTGGAATCGTGATACTTTTCGGCATAGGCGCGTCCGCGTTCTCCCAGACTACGCCGCAGTGCCGCATTCTCAATCAATCCTTTAAGCACATCGCGCAGCGTGTCCTGTGTGGCATTCACAATGGGTAAATCTTCGGGATAGGCTTTTTGTACCGCAGGCTTGAGATAACATACAACCGGTTTTCCCATTGCCATCGCTTCGAGTGATGAGCCGCCCCAATCGCCTAACATAAATTGGTCTAAAAACACATCAGCGGAAGCCATGATTTGCATGGCCTGTCGCCGAGGCATTCCTGTAACCAGTTTGAATTCAAATTCACATTCTTCCTGCAAACTCTCAATGGCTTTTATAACTGCTGCTGTACCTTTTGTAATCTGGCGAGTTGGGCTGTGGACGAGCAATGGTTTGCGATTATTGGGATCGGGAAAATGGACAGGGAAATCATCCAGAATCAGCCGCTTACGCACTAAATACGGGGTAGGAAAAATATCGGGCTGGACATACTGGAACATTCCTTCGGAAGTAACACAAGCGAATCCAATATCGGCAAACCCTTTTTGTCGGCGGAGTGAATCTTTGCGACTTTCAAAACGTTGATATTCATAACCTGCATTAAATACAGCGGTGTAGTATGGATTATCTGCGAACTCCACTTCAGGAATGCGAATGTCCGATCCCACCCATTCCACGATTCCAGGTACGCCCAGCCATTTGAGCAGTGCAATATCTGCGCCCAGTGTAGAACCCGAACCGCTGAAATACCAGTGAATCACATCCGGTTTGCCATGTTTCAGATATTCCCTCAAATGTTGCATAAACTGATAAATTCCAAGTGCTGCCAGCCATGGCTTTCGTTTGTTACGTATCTTGACCGAGGTTAGATAATCGAAGGTTTGTACGGTGGTAGTGTCAAACACCAATCCATGTGCATCCACTCCCACATCGCGTAAGGCTCGCACTGTGTAATGAATAATCGAAGCTGTATTGACGGGCATGTGGAGTACGCGCATGTTAGCCGGTTTCCTCCCTGTTGGTTGTTTTCGTCAGTGCCGCCTCATAGCGAGCCGCCGCCTGTTCTGCATCGAAATGCGTTTCGGCATAGGCGCGGGCGGCGGTGCTGCATCGCTGGTAAAAATTGCGGTCATCCAGCAGGCGGCGGATAGCCGCGCTCAGGCCATCTATATCGCCAAAGGGAACGGATAGGCCGCCGCCGCTGTCGCGCAGTACGTCGGCCACCACGCCCTCCAGCGCCACCGTTACCGGCACACCGCAGGCCATCGCCTCGTACATTTTGGTGCCAATTGCGCCACGATGCAGCGGATGATTATGCAACGCCCAGAATGCGATCTGCGTGGCTGCCCATGCCTGCGGAATATCGGCATAATCCACCCAGTCAATCCAGCGCACGTTCGGCAGGTCGCCTTTTGCCAAGCGTTCGCGCACTATGGCTTGTTGCGTTCCCGTCCCCATGATGACGAACAACACATCGGAACGATCTACGAAACGTTTCGCTGTCTCCAACATGGTCAATGGGTCGTAAGCTGTTCCCAGCGTGCCGATATAGGCCACCACCCGCGCATCTCCCATCCCGTGTTTCTGGCGAAAGGCGCTGGCATCCACTCCCGGCTGAAACCGCCGCAAATCAACCCCACTGAACACGGTGCTGACCTTATCGGTGGGCGGGATGTAGCCGCGTATCACCTGTTCCAGATAGGGCGTGAGGGCAATGATGTGCGCCGCACCACGATAGTTGCGGTTCACCAGCCAGCGGGCAGCGCGGTAGACCGGATGCGTCTCGGTCAGTGCGCCAACAGAGAGCATGTGATCTGGCCACAGATCATGAATATCTAGCACGAATGGGCGGCGCATGACTGCGCTCAGGAATACGCCTGCCATTTGCGTGAAGATCGGTTGACCTTCTACCAGCAGCACATCGGGGCGTGGCAGGAACAGACCGCGCAGGATGGCGGTGAGCATAAACGTGATCTGACTGATGAATTTGCGGCTGATCTTGGGACTGGGCGTAGCCCATAACCACGTCTGAATCACGCGCACCCCGTCGCGGTTTTCTTCCACCGCGAACTTGCCCCGGTAGCCATCGAGGATGCGTCCGTGCGGGTAATTCGGCAGGCTGGTGAGGACGGTGATCTGGTGTCCGCGTCGGTGCAGTTTGCGGGCAAGGCGCGATAGGATGATGGAGGCCGCGCCTTGAT
>CAIVEA010000282.1 GCA_903904765.1 uncultured Chloroflexota bacterium | reverse complement strand
GCAGCGGCAGCAGCACCGTCAGGAACGCACCAAGAAAATTCGGGTTGCCAAACACACTCACCGGCCTCGGCAGCGGCGCACCACTCCGCAGCGCGGGTATGATCTGGATATAGCCGAATAGCAGGATGACCACGCCGACGATCAGCAGCGCATCCACCAGAATATCGCGGCGCAGGATGCGGTTGCCTACAAGATCAGCCAGCGCATACCACACGCCGATATACAGGCCCACGTACCACAAACCGATGGCGCTGCGCCGCGCCGCGTCCCCGTTCGCCAGCAGCGAAAGCGCGAAAGCCGCACACCATATCAGCAGCGCCCCATCCAGCGGTGTGCGCTGCCATGCCCACCGCCCATGTGCGACCAACCACACTAGCGCCGCCACCGCCATCACCCCCAGTGTGAGGGGATGAAACTCCGGCGCGAGGATGCCGTTATAGGTCGCGCCGACTGCCAGCAAATAACTGAACAGCAGCGTCATAAGCGCACGGGCGATAAAATCAAATCGTCGCTGCACCATCACCGCCTTTGCAAGTGAACGCATCGAAAGGATACCTTGAATGCTATCGAAGCGCATCCTGTTCCGCCCATATAGCCTTGTGACGCTGGTTACGCTGGTGCTGGCGCTGTTCGTTGTGCTGCGTGCGGGTGACGCGCAGGCGCTCGTGACGATTGGCACCCGTTTCAGCGAAGGAATCCCCGCAGCGGAAGGCGGCACAGAAGGTTACGACGGGCAGTTCAACTACTATATCGCTCGCGACCCGTCCGGCGCGGCGACCATGCTGGATGTCCCCACCTACCGGATGCAGCGCATCCTGTTCCCGGCGCTAGGGGCGCTGCTCAGTTTCGGGCATCCCGAATGGATTGCGTGGGCATTCCTACTCATCAACCTCGTTGCGCTTGCGGGGGGCGTGGCGCTGCTGGAAAACCTGCTCGTCCAGCACAAGGTCAGCCGCTGGCTGGCGCTGGGGGTCGGTCTATCGCTCGGCATGGTCGGGTCAGCGCGGTTGTCGCTCTCCGAACCGCTGGCTTACGCGCTGGTGATCGCGGCGCTGTGGTTGCTCACCCGCCAGCGGTGGATAAGTGGTGCGATTCTGCTGGCGCTGGCGGCGCTGGCTAAAGAAACCACGCTGTTCTTCGCGGCAGGCTGGGGGCTGGCAGAACTACTCGAACGCCGTCCGCTGCGGGCCGCGCTGATTGCGGGCATCAGCCTGCTACCGTTTGCCGCGTGGCAGGCCATCCTGTACGCGCATTTCGGCACATTCGGCATCGGCGCGGGTGGCGCACAGGCCACCGCTTTTGAGATCATCCCATTCATGGGGATCATCCGCATCTTCATCGAATCGCCCACCGCATCATGGGCGGGTCTGGCGCTCATCTACAGCGCGATTTTGCTGCCGTTCGTGCTGCTGCCAACGCTGTGGGCGCTGCGGCAGCTGTGGCGGGATATGCGGGCGGGGACGTTCAATCGCTGGTCGGCGCTGCTGCTGGTCAACGCACTCATCCTGCCGTTCGTGCCGTTCTCCACATACCGCGAACCCATCGGCATTCTGCGCTTCATTCTCGGCCTGCAAATCGCGCTCATCCTGTACGCGGCGGCAAACCACCACCGCCGCGCCTTACGCTACGGCACGCTCTGGGCGCTCACACTGCTATTTGCCCTTACGCTGATGGGAAGCTAGACGGTCAATCGTTTGCACAAGGTCAGCGAATCCCCGTTCTGGCTGACCGCCACAAACCCCAGACGCTCGTATAAGCGTCTGGCGGGGTTTTCCCTGACCACACTCAGACTAACCTGCTGGAAATGGGGACGAACCGCATCAAACAAGGCTTCGAGCAGCAGCGTTCCCAAGCCTTGTCCGCGAAAAGCGGGGAGCAGCGCAATCGTCAATTCGGGTGTGTGTGCATCCACAAAGCCGTAACCCTGCATCAAGCGCACCCACGCCGCACCGCAGGGAATAGCATCTTGCTCAGCCACGAAGCCAATATCCCCCGCCTGCCGCCCGAAGTTCTGCACATAGGGCGCAATATCCGGCTGATCTATCACATCATGCGGTAGCGGTGGCTGCCCCGGTGAGACGTAGATGGCCTGATACAACATTTCGCGCAAAAACGGTTCATCCGCAGGCAGGCACGCCCGCAAAATCATCACAAACGCTCCGGCCTACAACGGCGCGGGCAGCGGTTTGCCGATCTGCTGCTGCAACTCGGCTAAGGCACGGTGCGCCGCGTCGCGCACTTCCGGTTGCCGATCATAAAGCGCCGCGTACAACGCCTTCGCCGTCGAAGCCAGCCCCAACTGACCGAGATTCGAGGCGGCATACACGCGAACCTCGTCTGCGCCTTCTTGAAGAGCCTTCAGGAGCATCTGTACCGCGCCCTCGCCGGGGGGGATGCTTTCGCCGCGCTGCGCCGCCCAATCCTTCAGCCAACCGATGCCGTCCGGCGCAGGCAGGTTGCGAGCAACCAGTGCGCCACCATACTGCAACTCCTCGAAGGCCAATTGCGCGGCGGAACGCACGTACCACTGCTGATCTTCGAGGAAGGCGCGGTAAATAGCGACCACCGCCCAAGGGGATTTCACCCGCCGCAACCCGTACACAGCGGCGCGGCGCAGCATCATCTCCTCGTCTTGAATCGCATCATACAGCACCGGATAGCCTTCGTCGGGGATATTGGCGAAAGTTTCGGCAGCAGCCTGCCGCACATCTTCCGAACCGCTGGCGAAAGCCTGTGCCAGCGCCTCCAACGCCTCATTCGTACCCAACGCACCCAGCGCCAGCGCCGCCGCCAGCGAATTATTCGGGTCTTCGTCCCCGAACAGACTGACAATTTCCTGCACAGCCGTCGTTTCGCCCATCGCACCTAAACCGAGGCAGGCCAAGCGCCGCAGATGCGGGGTGCTGCTCTTAATCGCCTGACGGAACACCAGCGCAGCGGTTTTATCGCGTGTTGCCACCAACGCCGCCGCCGTCCGTTCACGCAGCAACGGGTACTGCGCCGGAGCGATCAGCATCGTGCCCAGTTGCTTCAAATAAGTGCGCCGCCACGCCGCATCAGCCGGGGCGAACGGCAGCCAGTAGGCCATCTCCAGCACCAGATGATGCAGCACATCGGCGGGCGCATTCAAGCGCACCCGTGCCACATCATCAATCGGGCGATGCAAAACTGCAAACCCTAACGCTGCATTCCACACGGGAAGCAGCGCCTTCTCTGTCACCTGCTCCGGCGGCGCGTCTTTCAGTGTCAAACTCGCCAGATAAGCCGCCAGATGCGGATGCCGGAACAAATGCCGTCCGCCACCATAGCGCACCAGCAACCCGCCCCGCACCAGCGCGTTCAGGAACTTGGCCTGCATACTGGTGTCTTCTTTCGGTGCGGTCTTCTTATCTTTCTTATCCTTCTTGTCGGATGCGTTAGACGCGATTTCATCCAGCGAAGGCTCATCCGCAGGGGCGTTCACGACCACCGGATCATGCAGAATGTCTTGCAAACGTTTCAGCGTGACATAGCCCTCGTCCAGTTGCAACGCAGCGGTTTGCGCCAGTTGCGTCAGCGCCACGCCGAACGGCATCTCCGGTGGCAAGAACTTCGCCAGCAACGAACGCATCCAGCCCTCGTAGCCAGCGGCTTCCGCATCGGCCGCATAGGTGGCACGAATCTTGAGCGTCAGATCGAAGGGGGAATACGTGCGGTTGTTGTTGCGTGCTACTTGCACCTGTTCTTCCGTGGGCGGTTTGACTGAACGTTTACCACCTGTGCGTGGCCACGCAGCCGCCCATCTGACAGCAGCAGTGTTTGTATCATGGTCGTTAAAGGGGCGCAAAATCAACGGGGTCAACCCCAACCGCGCTGTCAATAGGCCATAGCCCACCGCAGGCGCAGCCACAATGTACATATTGTCAGGGTAATCGCGCATCAACGTCTGAAGCCATGCCGCCTGACGGGGGCGCTCGCTCTCCGGTAAATCGTCGTAGCCATCCACCAGCAGCAGCACCTGTCCGCGATTTAGGCGGTTGTACAGGTTGCGCGGCACAGAACTGGCAGCCACACGCCCGATCTGCCGCTGCACTGCCCGCACCAGCGGCTCGGCGGCATCCACTTCGCCGCCGAACTCGGAATCACGCGGGTCAATATCCGCCAGATGAACATACACGGGCATCAGCCGGTTCAGCAGCGGGATTCCCGCGCTGGCTTCGTTCTGCAAATCAAACGCCTTGCCGCTGTTCTCATCAGCGAACTTGGCACGGGCGCGTTCTTCCATCATCACGCGCTCTTGAATGCGTACTGCCCGCTGCTTCTCATTCAGGGCGGATTCTTCGGCATCCAACCGTTCTTGCACGGCATCACGCGGCTTGTCGAACTTCGCCACACCCATCGCCCGCAGCAGAATAGCAAACAGCGCCGTCGTGCGCCCGCTACCCGGCCTGCCGATGATCGCCAGCCGTTTTTCGCCCTTGCTCAGGTCGTCAATCGAGAGCGTTTCCAGATGATAAGCCGCCTGCAAATAGGGATGATCGGGCAGTATGGGGATAACGTGGAACACCTGATGCACCACATCATCATCCGGCGGGGCGACCAGCGTGGCAGCAGGTAGGAAACGCGGTTCCACCAGCACTTCCGTCAACGGGACAGTTGCGCCGAGCAAATGCCCGGCCTGTGCATAACGAATAATCTCAGTGATATAGCGGCGGTCACTGCTCAGCGTGGCATAGTTCTGGGCGCTGCTGGCCTGATTCGAGGCGGCCTGCGCCCACCCCCGGATGCGATTACGGGCGCGATAAACCCCGTAGGCCGATGCCCACCCCGCCAGCAAACCGATGCCAAAATTCTGTACATCGAAGCCCATAACCCCTCCAAATGTTTAGCCGCTGCGGTAGGCGAGGATGCGCCCGCAACTTAAACAGGTGGTCAGTTTTTGCCCGGTACGCACCTCACGGATGATCGCCAAATCCTGCTCCACCCGGCAGAACGAGCAACTCTGGTTCACCAGCAGTGCGACAGGTTGATTATGCTTGCGTGGTTTCAATGATTGGTACAACTTCAGGCCATCGGCGTTCACATCCTGCAACGCCTGTTGCCGACGCTTACTCGTCTCCGGCAATCCCTGTTTGAGCGTGGCCTGCTCATCCAGCAGGTGAACGTGTTCGGCCTCCCACGCAACCTGCGCTGCCTTGAGCGCGGCTTGCCGTGCGGTTAGCGTCGCCTCACCCGCTTCCACCTGTACCATCAGTTCCAGTAGATCATCTTCCAGTTCGGAATTGCGCTTCTTCAACGACTGGATTTCGTGCTGCAAATCTTGCAGTTCTTTGGGGTTGCGGACGCGCCCGCCATACAACGTTTCATCCGCCTGCCGCATCTTGGCGGTATTCGACTGGATTTCAAGTTCGAGGTTACGGGAACGGGTTTGCAACGGTTTCAAATGGGCTTGCGCGGCCTGTACTTCCGCTTCGGCAGCAGTCACTGCCCCCCGGTCAGCCAGCGCCGTATCAATGTCGGTCAGTCGCTTTTGCGCTTGTGCCAGAAGGAGATCAATCTCTTGAAGGCGGTAAAGCGCCTCCGCTTGTGTCATGGTCAATGGCGTGTATCCCAAGTCGGTGTAGAATGAAAAAACAGATTGCATAGATCACAACGCTGAGTATACATCGCTGCGGAATCCTGCGCCAAACAGTCACGACCAACAAGGCGGTCTGAATGCAAGGTACAAACGACAACATACACATCAGTCCAGCCGAATGGCGGTGGGTGGTGTTGATGGCGGGATTGCTCGTTGGCCTTGCGTTTGTGCCGTTCTTATGGATCGCCTTTAGCGGCTCGTCGCACCCCAACTGGCAATTCATGGGCGTGCTGACCAACTACCGCGATGGCGCAACTTACCTCGCCAAAATGCAGCAGGGCGTGGAAGGCGCGTGGCTCATCCAGTTCTGGCACACGCCGGAAGCGCATACTCCAGCCTTTCTCGCGGCAGTCTATCCTGCCTTAGGCAATCTGGCGCGGGTGCTGCAACTGCCCGTTGTCGCGGTGTACCATGTAGCGCGGGTGATCGCCTCTCTGCTCATGTACAGTTCGCTCTACTACCTTGCCGCTAGCATTTACCCGCACCGCGTTCGCGCCCGGCGCATCTTCTTCCTCATCGCCGCCATCACCTCCGGTTTCGGTTGGCTATATGCGCCCCTCAGCGGCAGCATCACAGTCCCAGACCTCGCCATACCGGAGATGTTCCCGTTTTACAGTAGCCTCGTAAACGTGCATTTCCCGCTGGCGCTGACCTGCATCATTCAACTGGCGGCGCTATTCATCACCATCCTGCGCCCCGGCATGACGCAAAACCCGCAACTGGATAACGGCGGGATACTGGTGGTGGTCTTTAGCTTCTTCCTCTCCATCCTGTACCCCCACGCACTGATCCCGCTATGTGGCGCAATCGGGTTGTACATGCTGTTCTATTCCCTCAAAGCACGGCGACTCGCGATCCGCGAATTATACTGGCTGATGGCGCTGGTGCTGCCTGCCGCGCCGCTGGCGATCTACTACATGGCGGCAGTGAATTACAATCCGGCTGTGGCGGAATGGAATCGCCAGAACCTTACGCTATCGCCGGCCCTGCCGGAACTGCTGATCGGGCTTGGGCTACCACTGCTCATCGGCTTGCCAGCCATCGTCCGCGCCCTGCGCCGCTTCGAGCAAGACGGTGATCGCTTCATGCTGTTGTGGCTGGTGCTGATCGTGATTGCCATGTACCTGCCCACCAGCGTCCAGCGCCGCTTCGGGGTAGGCATTATGATTCCGGTCACGTATTTCGCCGTGCGTGCCCTCAGCAACTACTGGTATCCGCGCATCGCACGACGCTGGCATAATTTATTGATGGTGCTGACCGCGCCCCTGCTGCTCCTCAGCCCGATACTGGTGCTTTTGAGCAGTTTCGCCATTAACGAAGGGCCATTTCTCGAACAAGATTACGCCTCTGCCTTTCAATGGTTACGCGCCTACACACATTCACCGGATGTGATTCTGGCCTCCGAAGATGTGAGCGTGTGGATTCCCAGTTGGGTCGGGGCGCGAGTGGTCTACGGGCATCCTTACGAAACACTGGACGCAAAAACCAAAGAGCAGCAGGTATTAGACTGGTATTCGGCAACCAATAACAGCCAGTGCCGCGCCTTGCTGGACGAATACCATGTCCACTATATCGTGGCGGGCCCGCAAGAAGCCAAACTCGGACAGAGTGTGTGCCTGAAATCCCTCACCCCGGCTGCAATCTTCGGCAGCGTCACTATCTATGCGCCTTGAAAGCCGTGCCTTCGTGGGGGCAGTCATCCTGACTGTCCTGCTGCTGGCGGGTTTTCGCCCGGATGGACTCCCCTACTCCAACGCCGAAACAGACTATTCCGATGTGGCGCTCTCGCACTGGCCGGCGGCGCTACATCTGCGCGAATCTGTGTTGGAGCGCGGACAATTCCCGCTGTGGCAGGACACGATCATGGCAGGGCAACCATTCGCCGCTAACCCGCTGAATAAAACGGCCTACCCGCTGCAATGGCTGGCACTACTACTCCCCCCTGCCCTACACCTGAATAGCTTGCTGCTGCTGCACATCGCCCTCGCCACTCTGGGGATGGGGTACTGGTCGCGGGCGATGGGACTAAGTCCAGCGGGGGCAACTTTCGCTGCGTTGAGCTATGGCCTGTCGCCGCGCCTGTTCGGGCATCTGGGTGCGGGACATCTGGATATTGTGGCAGCGATGGCGTGGTTTCCGTGGCTGATGCTGCTAGTCCGGCGCTGCTTTCGCCAACCACAGAGGCTGACCACTATTGTGCAACTGGCGCTGGTAGCGGCGCTACTGTTCACCGCTGATGTGCGCGTGGCGGTGTTTGCTTATGCCAGCGCGGGGGTTTATGCGCTCATAGAAACGCGGTACGATGTCCTAGGGCAGCGCATGTGGCTGCTCGTTCCAGCGGCAATCGGGGCGCTGGCCTTGTCTGCCGCGCTGATCGTCCCGTTGGCGGCATGGAGTCCGTACCTCTCCCGCACCACACTCACCGCCAACGACCCCAGTGCAGCCATGCTCGAACCGCTGGCGCTGCTGGCTTTCATCCTGCCGGGGCATGGCGGCAAAGAAACCGTACTCTACGCTGGCTTGCCCGTGCTGGCGCTGGCACTACTCGGCATCCGCACCTATACGCCGCGCCTGCGCTGGCTGTGGGGTGGCCTGTTCGTATTCCTGTTCCTGTACGCGCTCGGCTCGAACGCCTTCTTGTGGCCTTTGCTCACGCGCCTGATGCCGGCGCTGCTGTGGTTCCGCGTTCCGGCACGAATCTGGATTATCGCGGCGCTGCTGCTGCCACTGCTAGCGGCGCAAGGGCTAGAACACCTGATGACCCGCGCCGCTGCCGCCCATGATGGTCGTATGGGCAGCAGTCGGCAGGTGTTTGTCGTCATCCTGTGCTGCGGGCTGATTGCCCTACTCGGCGGATTCGCGCTGGTCGCGCTGCCCCTAGCAACCTCGATCAGTTTGAGCGCCCTGTGCGGCGGAGTGTTGCTCGGCACGGTGCTGCTGGCTGTCCTGCGCGGGCGGCTGACGGCAACGATGGCGGCGCGGGTGCTGTTGGCGCTCACCGCACTCGATCTGTTATGGACAGGGGTACACCTCGTCCACTGGAAATCCCCCGCCAACTGGCTGGATGTACAACGTCCGCTGGCGGAACGGCTGGTGAGCCTACAGGCAGATCGCATCTATTCGCCCTCATTCAGCCTCGATCAACAGGTAGCGGCGGTTTATCATCTGCACCTGTTCGGCGGAGTAGACCCGTTCCAGTTGACCGGAATCGTGCGGGCTGTGGAAGCGGGAAGCGGTGTCCCTTCGCGCAGCTATGAGCCGGTGCTGCCCTCGCTGGCGGGGCTGGCGAATGACGAGGACATCAGCGAGGCCAACCGGAACGCGGTCATCAATACGGCTGTGTTAGCTGAATGGCGCGTGAGCCATGTGATCGCCGGCTACCCGATAAACAACCCGCGCCTACAATCGCTCGGTCAGGTGGGGGAGGTGTTCGTGTACGCCAATATGGACTACATCTCCTCCACAGCGAACAGCGAGGATATTCCCGCGTGGTTGGAAGGCTGGCCGGACTTGCCCACGTCCGAACAGGTAGCCGACCTGAACGCGCTCACCCTCGCCGCCAACGGATTCTCCGGCGCAGCATGGGTGGCGGCGGGACTATTCCTCGCGGTGGGGCGCATCCGGCGTTATCGTTCATCCGGCACGAAAGGCATTCCGTCCTTATGGTAAAAACCGTCCACCGCGCATGGGGCTTATGGCTGCTGGCGCTGGCGTTACTCATCCTGTTCCATCGGCTGCTGCTGGGTGAAAGCCTGTTCTGGGGGCTGCCCGCCACGCAGTTCTATCCTTGGCGCGAGTACTCTTTTGACCTGATTCGCAACGGACAACTGCCCCTGTGGAACAGCTACAACGGCGCAGGCGCGCCCCTGCTGGCGAACTATCAATCGGCGCTGCTATACCCGTTCCACTGGCCGGGGCTGTTCCTGCCGTTGGCATGGTGGATGAGCGTAACCGTCGTGCTGCATCTGTTCATCGGCGGCGCGGGGCTGTGGGCGCTGGGCGGGCGGCTGGGCATGAGCGTGCCGGGGCAAAACCTCGCCGCGCTATCCTTCGGTCTGACCGGGTATCTGGTCGCCCGCGCCTTCAGCTACCCCACCGTGACTGCCGCCGTGTGGCTGCCCTCTATGCTTTGGGCGGCGCTTGGCATCCTCACGCAAGGACGGCGGCGGGATGTCGGCTGGTTGGCGCTCGTCACCGGATTGCAGCTACTGACCGGACATGCTCAATCAGCATGGTATAGCCTGCTGCTCACGGCTGCCTTTTGCGGCTGGTGGGTACTCACGCATCGTCCGGTTCAGCGGTTAAGGCTGGCGCAGGTCGTGGGGGCACTGGCATTAGGAGGCGGAATCGCCACCGCACAACTGCTGCCCACCGCCGAACTCCTGAGTCAATCGCAGCGTTCGGGCGGGGTGGATTTCACCTTCGCCATGAATTTCAGCTACAGCCTACCGCGCACGTTGAACTTCCTCGCGCCCAATGTGTTCGGCACACCCGCCGACGGCACATACCTCGCCAAAGGCGCGTACTTCGAGGACGCGGTATATATCGGCTTCATCCCGCTGATGGCGGCACTGGCGGCCATCCTGACATGGGCATGGGGCAAACTGCGGCGCAAGGCGCGTCCGGCGCTGTTCGCCACCGTCCCCTTCTGGTTGCTGGTGTTGATCGTGGCCTATGTGTTCGCGCTGGGCGATCATTCGCCTGTGTTCCCGTTCCTGTACCGCTATGTGCCCACCTTCAGCCTATTCCAAGCGCCCGTTCGCTGGCATCTGTGGAGCGTGCTGGCGTTGAGCGTACTAGCAGGAATCGGCATGAGCGCATGGGGGAGCGGTCACTGGCTGCTGTTCGCAACCCGTCTGGCGACAGCGGCGGGCATCGGCGCGGTGGTGCTGGCGCTGCTCGGTTCACGCTTGCTGCCGCCGGAAGTGGCGCAGGCCGAAGGCTTCGCCGTCCTCACCCGCGCCGTGATTTCGGTAGGCATATTGGGGGCGCTGGCAGGATTCCTGACGCTGCGCCAACCGGAAACGCCGGAAAGCCGCTGGTATCCGCTATGGGAGATGGCAGTGCTGCTGATCGTCAGTGGCGACCTAATCGCTGCCAATTACGGGCTGAACCCGACGGTCAGCGCGGATTTCTATGCCCGCCGCGAACCCGCAACCAGCGTACCGCGCCCGTATTGGCCTAAAGAGATTGAGAACAGCATCAGTTTTGACCGCTACATGCCGTTTGAAGATTATCCTGAAGCGCAGAATCAGGCGGAAGCCTTCCGTACCAGCGGGTTAGCCAACCTCAACCTGATAGACCGCTACGCCGTGCTGAACAACTTCGACCCGCTGCAAGTGGGCGGCATGGCGGACTATGTGCAGCGCATCGAAGCGCATCCCGAACAACAGGCGCTGCTACTCCACGCGGCGGGTTCGGGCGGGGTGTATGACGAGGCGGGTGTGGTGCAACCGCTGGAACAAACGCCTTTGCGGGCATGGTGGGTCGCCAGCGCCTGCTGGGTGGCTGACCAGCCTGCACTGGATGCCGCCCTGCTCGATGCAAACTGGAATCCTGAACGGCAGGTGTTTCTGCGTGGCACAGGCGACTGCCCGCCGCCCATCGAATCCGCCGCCGTCCCCGCCACTGTAAACGATGCGCCGAACCATACACGGGTGGACGTGAACGCGCCTGCCGACGGTTGGTTGGTGCTGGCGGACACTTTTTACCCCGGTTGGGTCGCCAGCAAAGACGGTGAACCTGCGACCATCGAACGAGCCAACGGCGCGTTCCGAGCGGTGGCGGTGCAAGCGGGCGCACAAACCATTCGCTTCGATTATCGCCCGTGGTGGCCGCTGCCCGGAATCGTGATCTCGGTCATTTCCGGTCTGATTTTGCTGGTGTTGTTTCGTTCACGAAATCCCGATCACCTTTCATCATGATCTTCAAACCCTCCCCCGAACACCACGCCCCCCAGCTTCGCATCTCGGAGCGCCGCCTGCTGCTGATGGCAGGCGATGTGCTGGCAGTGGCGCTGGCGGTACTGGTCGCCCTCGCGGTATGGGCGACAGTCGCCCGCGAACCGTTCGACGTGGTCTTTGTGTGGCCGCGCAGCCACTGGTTCTTCATCCTCATCGGTTTGTGGCTGGTACTGGCCGGCGCGAACGATTTCTACGAACTGCGTCTCGCCGCCAGTCGCAACGCCACCTTCCAGAGCCTCGTGTTGATTAACCTGCAAATGCTGGTGCTGTACGTGCTGGCCTTCTTCCTCGCCCGCCCGCTCGAACTGCCGCGCCTATTCATCCTGTACTATGCCGCCGCCTCATTTGCACTGGTCGGCCTCGCACGCCTGCTCAATCCAGCACTCACGGGATGGGCGGGCAAGCGTCGCGTATTGATTATCGGCACGGACTGGGCGGCCATCACCATCATCGGCGCGATTGGCCGCCACGCGCATCACGTCTACGACATTCGCGGCGTGATCGCAGAACCGGATGATGTGCTAACCGAACTGTGCGATATTCCGATAGTCGGCAAGGGTGAAGACGTGCGGCGCGTGGTAAAAGCTGAACGCATCAGCGAGGTGATCGTCACATCCACCCACGAACTCAGCGGCGCAACCTTTCAGGGTGTGATGGACGCTTACGAGAATGGCGTGTCCATCGTGCCGATGACGCTGCTTTACGAGCGCATCACCGGGCAAGTTCCGGTAGATCACATCGGCAACAACTGGACGGTAGTGCTGCCGATGGACGGCGCATCGTTGTTCAGCCCGTACCGCTTGGTCAAGCGCCTGCTGGATGTGGTGCTGTCGTTGATCGGCATGGTGGTGTTCCTGCTGCTGCTGCCCCCCCTCGCGCTGCTCATCCGGCTGGACTCGCCGGGTAGCATATTCTACTCACAGGAGCGCATTGGCCTGAACGGGCATATCTTCCGCATCTACAAATTTCGCTCGATGCGGAACGATGCCGAGCAACAAACGGGTGCAGTATTCAGCCGCCCCGGTGATTCGCGTGTGACCCGCGTCGGACGCTGGATGCGCCGGATGCGACTGGACGAAATACCGCAGATTTACAACATCCTGCGCGGGGATATGAGCCTGATCGGGCCACGCCCGGAACGTCCCGAACACGTCAAGCGGTTGACCGAGCGCATCCCGTTCTACCGCACGCGGTTGGTCATCCGTCCCGGGCTGACCGGATGGGCGCAGGTGCGCTTCAACTACGGCTCAACGGACGAAGATGCGCTCATCAAGCTGCAATACGACCTGTTCTATATCCGTCATCAATCGCTGACGCTGGATGTGAACATCCTCGTGCGGACAGTGGGCAAGGTGCTGAAGATGAGTGGGGTTTAGGGCTGTTCGGTGGCTTTGGGCAGCACTTCGCGGACGGCATCACATGGGAGTGCGCGGTCAAAATCGGTGTGGAAATAATACGGACGATCTCCCGCCGACAGCACGATGCGGTAGCCATCCACCTCACCCTGCGCGTAAGTTTGATCGGCAGCAGGGCAACCGAGGCTGGAATCCGGCCAGCGCACCGCTTGAATTTCCACCAACTGCACCCGTTGTGACGGTAGATTGAGTTCCTGCGCGATGCGCCGCCGTGCCAATGCCACCAATTCGGCAGCTACGGGATCGGTTTCCAGCGAAACGCTGTCGGTGACGATGTCCGAAGCGGCGGCCTGCGGAGAGGCAACGGCAATATCGCCGGGACGCGGCAGTGTGGCTTCGGGTGTGGCAGTTGGAAGAATAACTTGCGGGATAGGGGTTTCCGTCGGCGGAATCAAAGTTTGCGTGGGTTCAGGCGCAGCAATCCCACCGGATGAGCAGGCCGCCAGTAGCAACGCCGCAACCAGAACCAGAACACCACGCCCGATTACCATAGATAACCCGTTAACCCCATTCCCCGACGACATGAATGAGCCTGTATATCAACAGTTTTTGCAGGGCGCAGCGGCTTACTCGTCCGCCTTCACGCCACCCAATTTCGCTTCTACATCGGCACTGGAAACGCCTTCAACGGTGACGACTTTTTCGCGTCCACCCGCGCCAGCAACGATTTCGATCTTGTTTTCCGGCACACTCAGCAACGAGGCCAGCAAACCGATCAATTCCTGATTGGCAGCGGGATCGCCAGCCGGAGAAGCCTTCAAACGCACTTTCAGCACTTTCAGATCGCCTTCGACCTGAGCGCCAACCAGTTCAGTCTCCGCCGAACGTGTGACCACACGCACCGCTAAAGCAACGCCGCCGCGTGCATCGGTAATCTCGAATTTGCGATCAGTCATTGTAGTGTACCCTTTCGACTCGTACTCTTATTATCATCCCAAATTACGCAGATGAGTCATAAGAGCGCCGACCTTACAATACTTACTGTACAGCGAAAATGCGCTGAACGCTACAAGACTGACTTAATACCGCAGAAAAGTGGGCAGGATAATCATCAGCACGCGGATGACCAGAAATACAACCACCGGGCTGAAATCCATCATGCCGGACATGCCCATCCCACCCAACCACTGGCGCACAGGCCGCAGCACTGGCTCGGTGACTTCATACAGGAATTGCACCAACGGATTGCGATAGTCAATGTTCGGAAACCAACTGAGCAATACCCGCCCCAGCAGGAGCAATTCGTACACATTCAGGATGAAAAAAATGATCTGAAGCAGCATATCCATCTCCTCACTAGAAATTCAACTCTGGCGTTCGCCAAAGATAGCGCGTCCCACCCGCACGAGGGTCGCACCTTCCTCAATCGCTACCGGATAATCGTCCGTCATACCCATGCTCAGGTCAGGCAATGGCTGGCCCGATTCTGCCGCCAGCAGCGCCCGCAAGCCAGCCAGCGCCGCAAAGACCGGACGCGCCCGTTCCATTTGCTCCACGATGGGAGCCATCGTCATCAACCCGCGAATGTGCAGGCCGGGCAAAGCGAACAACGGCAACACGTCTGACACAATGCGCTGCCGCACCGCCGCATCACGCTCCCAACCGGAGGCTTCAAACCCTTGTTTGGCCTCCTCGCCAGACACATTCACTTCCAGCAACACATCCAGTCGCAGGCCGCGTTCTACCGCCAGTGCCGAAAACTTCTGCGCCAGCTTGGGCGTATCCACCGAATGCACCACCTGAAACAGCGGCACAACCTCTTTGGCCTTCCGGCTCTGCACATGACCAATCATGTGCCACACCGGAGGCTGCGTCACCGCCGCATTGACCGCTGGAATCTTCGATTCAGCTTCTTCTACGCGGTTTTCGCCAAAATGTTGCGCCCCAGCGGCGAATGCTTCCAGCACATCGCTGGCAGGATGTGTTTTGCTAACCGCCACCAGTGTTACGCTGGCGGGGTCGCGCCCTACCCTAGCACAGGCATCTACTATCGTCTGCCGCACCCGATTCAGATTGTCCGCGATATGTGTATTCATGATAGCGATAACACCGCCCCGAAGCGCCCGGTGCGCCCCTTCTCGGCTCGATGCGAGAAAAATTCGTCGGTATGTTCGGCGGTGCAAATGCCCGCCACCTCGATCTGTTCCACGCCAGCGCGTTCCAAATCCAGCCGATTTGCCGCCCACAGGTTCAAATAAGCTGTCCCGTCCTGCGGATCGCGCCGGATTAACCCGTCCGTCGTGCCGAAATAGGACTGCACAGCTTCCACCACTTCCTCACCCACCTGATAGCGTTCCGGGCCGATGCTGGGGCCAATCGCCGCTTGAATATCCGCTGGTTGGCTACCATAGGCATCGGTCATAGCCAGCACAGTTTTCGCACCCACGCCCTGCACTGTCCCGCGCCAACCGGCATGTGCCATGCCGATCACACCGCGCACGGGGTCGTGAAAGAGCAGCGGCGTGCAATCCGCAAAACGCATCACCAGCGGCGTATCCGGCAGATCAGTAATCATGCTGTCCGCCAGCGTACTCCAGCGCCGTCCGGGAACTGGTCCCAGTGCGATCATCACATCGGCGCTATGCACCTGCCACACAGTACAGGCGCGATCACCACGCACATTGAGCGCGTGATACATGGCCTCGTGATTGTGGCGCACTGCTTCCGGGCTGTCGCCCACATTCCCGCCCAGATTCAACGAGGCCCACGGCGCAGGGCTGAAACCACCCTTGCGTGTGAAAACGCCATGCTTCAACTGCGGCCACAACGAAAAACGGTAATACTGTAAATCCCCATCCATCACCCGTTCCAAGCGTTCATCCTTTCCCATTCATGTCCGCAACTGCTGATGCAGGCCGAACCGGATGCAAGTGTACAGCGCGGCGGCACAAAAGTTAATCGAAAACCCAGCGCGTGGCGGTATTCGGGTAGTCTTTTTCGAGCCACGCGAACACTTTTTGCGCTTTCACACGGAAACACACCACCCCCGCAAGATCGTCAAAAGTGTTGACCATCTGCGGCAGCGCATACTTTTCCGCCAGCGCCGCCGCCGCCCGTCGCAGGAATGTTGGGTCAAGCACCGATTCAACCTCACCCTCGATCATCACCACCTCGTCGCCACTTTCGAGATGCACCACCACTCGTGGGTTGGCCGCCAAATTGCGTGAGCGTCGCGCCTGCACATCGCCGCCGAAGTACAATACCCCGTCCAGCCACACGCCCCACACCGGCGCAACATGCGGGCGACCATCCGGGCAAGTGCTGGCAATCCAGTAGTTGCGCGATTTTGCCATCTGCGCGTCCACCCACGACCACTCCATCAAACCCTGTTCGCCGCTGGCAATCCCATAACTTTTCGCCATCGCTGGCCTACCTGCACGGGCATGATTCGGTTCCATTTTGCCTCCCCATCTATTCTCAACCAAACCTTCAGTGACCGTTTCCCCCCGCGCCGCCTTCGTGCTATCATCAGTCTAAAGAGACCAATGAACTTCGGGTGGAGCGTATACGATGCCAGCCAATACAGCCAATACCGACGGAATGGTGCGCGAGGGGATCACCGCATATCGCGCCGGTCGTAAAGACGAAGCGCGGGCGCTCTTGCTGCGTGCCGTTGAAATTGACCAGTTCAACGAGCAAGCGTGGCTGTGGCTGAGCGCGGTTGTCGAATCGGCGGACGAGCAAAAAACCTGTCTCGAAAATGTACTCACCATCAACCCCGGCAACGAACGCGCCAAGCAGGGTTTGGAGATGCTCAATCGCAAAGAGGCCGCATCGCCTGCCAAAGCCGCTGCACAGGATGCGGACACTCTCGCTTCTGCCAGCTTTACGAACATTTCTGATTCCAACCCGTTCAGTGCCGGATCAGAGGAAGAACTACCGAGCAGCATCGGCTTTGAATCACCCCGCACCACCGCACCCGCTGCTCCGGTGACGGCCAGTAGCAGTGCCAGTTCCAATTATCATGTAGATGAACCTTCCGAACAAGAATATGATGCGTGGGTAAGCAACCTCGGATTGGGAGGCAAACCGCCCGCCGATCTTGATCCCAAAACTGTCGCGCAGTTGAACGCCGCCGCGCAGTTCATGTCAACTCCATCCTTTGACGAAGAGAGTGAAGAAACCGACCCGAACGCCACCTTCGATTTCAATGCACCGCCCGCCAACCCGAATGCAGCTGCTGACCTATTCGGCGGTTCATTCACAGATAATGCCGGACCGTTCGGCGGTGACAACAGCTTCATGCAGGATGTCGCACCTGCTGCGCCCGCCAGACCCCGTTTCTCTATGTCCTCACAGAGAACCAGCCCCGCCGAATCGCCCCGTACTGACCCGCTGCTGGAGATGGCGGGGGATGAAGAACTGGATGCGGGGGCGCTGGTGGAGGATTTCGGGGAAGACGGTCAGTTGAATAAGGTTGATACGGACGAATTTTTCCGCTACATCCCCAAAGAAATCAAAGCAACCCGCCTGCCCGGAACCAGCGAACGCTATCCGGCGCTGGTGATCGTCGGCCTGTTGTTCACGCTTTTATTGAACGTGGGGGCGGCGGCGCTGCTCTTTGTCAATTTGACATCAAGTTAGCCGGATTCAAGCTAGACATTCCGGCGAGGACTATGATAAACTGTCGGTCTATTTGATCGAGAAAATCAATAAACGATACCTGTTCGTTTTGCTGGAGGCAGGAATGGCAAATCATAAATCCGCGCTCAAGCGCCATCGTCAGAGCGAAAAGCGCCGCGTTCACAACCGCATTTTCCGCACCCGCGTTCGCACGCTGGTGAAGAAGGCGCGTACCACTTTGCATGGCAAGAGCGTCGAGGCGGCGCAGGAAGCCACGCGCACCGCAGTCCGTGATCTGGATATGGCCGCCAGCCGGGGTACTATTCACCCTCGCAATGCCGCCCGCCGCAAGAGCCG
>CAIVEA010000281.1 GCA_903904765.1 uncultured Chloroflexota bacterium | reverse complement strand
GAGCACCTGCCGCCACGTCTTGCCGCCATCGGTGGATTTATACACGCCACGCTCGTCATTCTTCCCGAAAGCGTGACCGAGCGCCGCCACAAAAACCGTATCGGGGTCGCTAGGGTGGACACGTATTTTGCCGATGTGACGGGTATCCGCCAACCCTATGTGCTGCCACGAACGTCCGGCATCAGTTGATTTGTAGACCCCATCCCCATGCGAGACATCAATGCGAATGGTGGATTCGCCCATACCTGCATAAAGCACATTGGGATCAGAGTTGGCAACAGCCAGAGCGCCCACCGAAGCCGTCTTAAAGAAGCCATCGGAGATATTTTCCCAATAGCTACCCGCATCTTCGGTCTTCCACACGCCGCCCGCACAGCCACCAAAATAGAAAACCCCCGGATGCTGGGGATCGCCCGCAACCGCGACCACACGCCCTCCCCTAAAGGGGCCGATACAACGCCACTTTGTCAGATGATCTATTTGCATAGCGTTCCCTTAACTGATACGATTTTTAGCGAACTTTATCTCACCCCACCTGAATTGTCCTTGAGTCCAATCAGTTTTACAAACGTGCTTGAGACCGAGCGTATTCGGATTGAGGGGTCATGACCCTCATCTCTTGCCATGCTGCCTCATGGCGAAGGAACACGGCGAAGAAATGGAGGTAACGGGGGCGACTGCTTACAGGTCAATCATCACCTTCAGGTATTCCCCGTTCGAGGCTTCGATGGCGTGATACGCATCCAGATACTGGCTGAACGGGAAGCGATGCGTAATCATCGAGTCAAGGTGCATCTTTCCGCTGGCGACCAATTCAATCGCCCGTTCATAATCCGCCCGCTGGTACATCAACGTCCCCGTCAGCGTCAATTCACGATCTTGCACGAGGCCGAGATCAACCTGTGGCTTCTTGCCGAATACCCCGACCACCACAATCGTCGAACCTTTGCGGGCATACTGCACGGCGCTGGTCATCGTCGGTTCCACGCCCACGCATTCGAGGATGAGATCGGCTTTTTCGGAGCCAAAATGCTGTGCAATCGCATCACCGAGGTTTTCACGCCCTGCGTTGACGGCGATGTCTATACCGCACTCTTTGGCCTTCGCCAGCTTGTAATCGCTCAGGTCGGTAATCATGACCTGCTTCGCGCCGGATGCTTTGGCGACCTGCGCCGTCAGGTTGCCAATCGTACCAGCACCCAGCACAATCACGCGCTTGCCGGCTGCCCCGCCGCCCCGCGACAGCGCATGAACAGTCACGGCAATGGGTTCGATCATGGCGGCTTGGTCAAGCGAGATATTCTCCGGCAGTTTGAGTACCATATCAGCGGGCAGCGCAAAGTATTCTTGCGCCGCGCCATCCGTCTGGAAACCCATCACCTTGAGCGATTCGCAAATGTGGTACTGCCCGTGCTGGCAGGGATAGCATTCACCACACGTCACTTGGGGCATGAACGTGATTTTGTCCCCCACCTGAACATGGGTGACGTTTGCCCCCACTGCCGCCACCACGCCGCCGATTTCGTGTCCCTGTATGACGGGGTAGCCTGTGTAAGGGTGCAGCCCGTGATAAACATGAATATCCGACCCGCACACGCCGATGCGCCGCGTTTGCATAACGACTTCGTTCGGCTTGGGTGTTGGCTTTTCAACATCCCGGAATTCGATTTGACCGGGAGCGGTCATCACAGCTTGTTTCATGTGCAAAACCCTTTCGATCAATCCATAGGGTGTCTAGATTACTGCCATGCCAACCGTTGGGCGACATTATGTGCGGTGAGTTGCTTGATGGTGGCGGCATCCAGCCCGATTTGTGCCATTCGGGGCAGAATGTGACTCTGCAAAAAGGTCAGCCCCGGTTCACCCCCGTATGACTTCCAGAACGACGGGAAAGCAAAATCGAGGCACACGGCGATCCCACCCGCCAGCCCATCCGCCGCCAATGACGTTATCAGCGACCACACGTTGCGATCAGGATCATATTTCGGGCGGCCAAACGTGTCGTAGCCCAGTAGCACACCTGCCTGCGCCAGTTCGCGGTGCAGCCCCACATCCGGTCGCTTATCCACATGGCACATATACAGTCGGGTGGCGGGTACACCCAGTCGCTCGAAAAACGGCAGCAGCGCCTCGATATTGCGTCCCATCTCGGTATGGAACAGGATGGATGCCCCCGTCTGACGGGACGCGCTGGCGGCGGCTTCCATCAACACCTGCGTCTGCCCTTCGATCACGCCTTCATAGCCAATCTTGATGATGGCGGCGCGCACCGGTTGGCTGGCGGTCAACGATTCGCGTGTGCCTTCCGTCAGTTCACGGATGAAATGCTGCGCGGCTGCGTCGGCGCCGGCCTGCCACAGCCAGCTATCGGCGGGATAATACTTGCGCTGATGCGCTCCGGTGGTGGCGGTGATGAGTACACCCGTTTGTTCCGAAAGCCGCCGCAGTTGCAGCGTGTCGCGGCCCGCATCACCCGGCTGACAATCCACCAGCAGCGTGCCGCCGACCTGATGGAACTGTTCCAACTCTTGCCGGATGCGCTCGTAATCCCGCAATTCGATACGTGCATCCGGGCTGATTCCGTCGGCGGGATTAATCCAGACATGCTCATGCCCATCCGCCAGAGCGATCTTTTCGACGGGGACGCTGCCAGTGACGGTCTGTATCGCGTTATTCATGATGCCCTCCCTCGTCCTTCCAGCCTTCTGCGCGGCGGCTTTAGCCCTTATTCCAGCGCGGGTTGTCAATGATGGTGGCTTTTTTGTCCTGCTCAACGATCAGTTTGCGGAAGCCTTTTTGCTCAATCGTGCCGTAATCATGCCCCGAATTGCCGGGGTACACGAAGAAGGTAATCAAGTCCTCGGTGGCGCTGGTGTTGACGGAACGATGCGCCCAGCGCGGCGGCACATACAACACGCCCCCCGGACGCAGTTCCTTCACGCTAGTTTCGCCTTCCGGCGTTTCCATGACCATCACGCCCGAACCGCGCTGGCAGTAGTAGACTTCACCTGTCTCCAGAACGGTATGAAAATGCCCTTTGGTCATGAAATACTCGTCGCCCACCTTGCCGGGATGCAGAATAGACACGCCATGCAGCAGTTCGCCCGCCATCGCTGGCACGATCAGTTCATACACTTCGTACAGAACAACATCTTCTTGCGCCAGCATGTCCGCATACGCAGCGGGGTTGGCGTACATACCCTTCATGGAGGACAGGCGGCGGACGATGTGGTTATCCCATTCGGACGGTATGCCGCCACCAAAGGGGAGGTCAAATGTAAAAGGCAATGTTCTCATGGGATTCCTCACGGATGATATGCAACCGAAAAAGTCATACGGGGGTGTGCATCCATAGCCATCCTGTAATGACAGGATATCATGACTATAGCACGCTTTCAGCACTCAGCAACGACCATCAAAACCAAAGCGGTAGGATGAAATCATCACCCATCGCGCCTCATAGTTGCCAATCTCCGGTTGCGCGGGTGTCATACCCCGGTTGCTGCGCCAGCGCCTGTTTGAAGCGGTCATCATGCAGCAGGTCGAGCAGCGTCATCACGCCCGGATGCTGCTCATACGCCACCGGAATGCACAAATCGTAACGCTCCCACCCCACCGGAATGAACGCGAGGCCGAGCGATTGCGCCGCGTTCCGCACCCCCAGCGCACAATCCACCGCACCAGAGGCCACCGCCGCCGCCGCCGCCAGATGCGTGAACTCCTCGCGCTCGTAGCCGTTGACGGCCTCCGGCGCGATCCCGCGCTGCTTGAGTTCGTAATCCAGCAGCAAGCGTGTGCCTGCGCCGCGCTGCCGATTCGCGAAGCGCAGGCGCGTCAGATCATCCAGCGATCCCACCGCCAGCGGGTTGCCAGCGGCCACCATCAAGCCCTGTTCGCGATGCGCGAACGTCATCAGACGCACAGGCACATCCGGCAGATGCTCACGGATATACGACAGGTTGTAATCGCCCGTCTCCGGGTCAAGCAAATGGATTCCCGCCAGATGCGCTTCGTTACGGCGCAGCGCCACCAGCCCGCCCATTGAACCCACATTCGCCGAAACGAACCGCTGTCCGCGCTCCGCCATAAATTGCGCCAGCAAATCGAGCATCGGGTCATGGCTGCCGATGGTGAGGACGCTCCGAACGATCTCCACCATCGGACGATACAGGCGCACCGATACCTGCTTGCCTGCATCCAACCCTTCGCTGAAGCGCGGAATATGAGCGATACCATCTGCCCGTACCAGCGACGTAATCACCCCTGCCCCCCGGTTGAGGGGCGCGGCCAGCAAGCGATCCCCCACCTGCGCCAGCGTCACCCGCACAAAATCGTCATCCCCGATGGGTGAGGTCAGCTTGCGTGTCAGCGTGGCGTTCACCATCACAGGCGGCGATTCTTGCGCCCCCAGCCAGCGCCGGATGAGGGGTTGCACGAAAATCTCGCCGGTCAGCGCGGCGCTGACCGGATAGCCGGGTACGCCAATCACGGGCGTATCCCCGACGAGGCCGATAATTACCGGATGCCCCGGCCTGACGGCGACACCATGTACCAGCAACTTGCCCATCTCACGGATGGTGTGCGCGGTGAAATCTCGACTCCCCGCTGATGACCCCGACAGCACCAGAACCAGATCAGGGCGCTCCTCAACTGCCCACTTCAGCGCATCGCGCAGTTGGGCACGGTCATCCGGCATGATGTCCGCAATCGTCGCCTGCCCGCCCGCCTCGATCACCTGCGCTCGCAGCACCAGACTGTTGTACTCGATGATCTGACCGGGCGCGGGTTCACGCCCCGCCGGAATCAGTTCGCTGCCCGTCGGGATGATGACGACCAACGGTTGCCGCCGCACCTGCACCTCGTGATAGCCAGAGCCTGCCAGTGCGCCGAGATCAAACGGGCGCAAACGATGGTTGGCGGGTAACACCAGTTCCGTAGCCACCATATCCTCGCCCATCGCGCGGACATGCTGATACGGTGCAACAGCAGCGCGAATCGCAATCCGCGCCTCCGGCAGTTCCTGCACATCTTCGACCATGATGACGGCATTCGTCCCCGACGGCAGCAGGTCACCCGTATTGACCGCCAGCGCCTGACTTCCCACCGCCAGCGACAGGGGGCGAGTTTCAGTAGCGCCATACGTGTCCTCGGCACGCACTGCGTAGCCATCCATCGCCGCCGAATGATAGTGTGGCGACGACAGCCGCGCATACACCGCCTCCGCTGTCACGCGATTGAGGGCATCGGTGAGCAGCACCGCCTCCCCCGCCAGCGGCGACTCGCGCCCGCACAGGCGCAACAGATCCGCCAGCCGTGCCAGCGCATCCTCTAGCGGGATGTCTTCAAGGTAGATGTTGCGTTCGCTCATACGAAACGTTCAACCTCCACCTGTGTCCCCGCCTTCAGTCCGCCGCTGTTCAGTGGCACATCCATCAGCCCATCCGCATGAATCAGCGTATAGATCAGGTTCGACTTGCCGAATACCGGCTCTGCCAGCAATTGATCGCCATTCTGAATCAGCCGCACGGGAATCGTGTCCAGCCGTCCGGTGGTCGAGGCGACGTTGGCGCTCAATATCGCTTGTATCCGTGCGGGCGCTTCTGTCGCTGCCCCCAGCCAGCGCCAGATGATCGGGCAGACGATCTGCCGGGCAACCAGCAGCGCCGAAACCGGATTCCCCGGCAGTCCGATCACCGGCTTGCCATCACACAACGCGAGTATGGTTGGCTTGCCCGGTTTGACCGCCAGTCCGTGCTGCAAGATGCCGGGTGCGCCGAGGCTCTCGATAACTGTGCGGGTCAAATCGCG
>CAIVEA010000280.1 GCA_903904765.1 uncultured Chloroflexota bacterium | reverse complement strand
GGGTGGGAATACGTGAATTACGGCTTCCTGCTCAAGGGGTTGGCGATGGATCGTGATCTGGAGCGCCCGGGCTGCAACCTGAGCGACCAGTGGCGTTCCGAGTGGATTGATTGCCTCGTGCGCGAGCATATTCTGGTGCGCGAACTCATCCCGCACCGCCACAACCCGGACGATCTGGTTCCGGTGATTAAGCTGCGCCCCGATCTGGAACTGCCTGCGATGCCGCCCCTCGGTGAGGACGAGCATCTGATGGAGGAGATCAACTGGGCGGGCATTTCGATGGCAGAACTGGAACACTCCAACCCAGACACCGCCGACATGGTGCGGCGCGTCATCATCAGCGTGGAGCAGTTCACCAGCTTCCGCAACTTCACATGGTGTCCGCTGGGCAGCTTGCACCGCCGCCTGCGCGTGTATGACACGGGCATGGCCTTCCAGCGGGCGGTGGAATACCTGAAGGACAACGAATCCGCCGCCGTCTCAGAATATTCCAACCCGCAAAGCGACTTCATGACCAAAGGCATCTCGCTCCACATGGACTCCGAGGTTTGCCGGAACGTGCTGGCGCAGCGCGACTCGTTCATCCGGTTGCTGCTGGCGCTGTACGAACGCAACACGCCCATCAACGAACAGAGCGTACGCAACATTGACCCCAATGGGTCGTGGGTGCTGGATTTCTGGTTCTCGGTGATGGAAACTGAAAATGTCCTGAACATGGTTCCCGGCAGGGGTGGGCAGTACAGCCTGTTCCGCACGCACCACACGGTCAATCTGGTGGCCGAAGGACTGCGTGCCAAGTAGTCTCCCATACATCCTCAAACCAGAGTAAGCCGAACCCGCATCCTCTTTCAATCGGGAATTTGCGTCCTCAAGCATTCTTTCATAGGGACATACATTGGCAGGATGTCCCCTACAAAACCAGTACGATCGTTCAAGACCCATAAAGATTTGAAGCCATTTTCCCGCCGCGTAAGATCGGCAGGGGAAACGCCATCCAACTCCTATGCACGGATGATGAGGAGAATCCCCGATGAACGAAGCCCAGATCACCACCGAACGCCGCCAGAAGGATGCGTTCTTCCGTACCCACGCCCAGTCCCCCCTCACGCCCGCGCAACAGGCTGCCTTCACCGCCCTGCGCTACTTCCCCTACAACCCCGCGCTCGACCTGATTTTGCCGCTGAACCCCTTTTCGGACATCAAGGTGATTCCAGTACAGACGACCACCGGCACAGTGCGCGAGTATCAGCGCGTGGGCGAGATCACCTTTATGGTGGGCGACGAATTGGCGCGGCTGACGGTCTACGAGGCTGACTACGGCTATTTCCTGCCGTTCGTGGACGCGCTGGCTGGAACGGAAACCTATCCGGCGGGGCGCTACATCGAACCGGATGAGCTAGGCGGCGGGCGGCTGCATGTGGATTTCAACCGCGCCTACAACCCGTATTGCGCCTACGGCCCCGGCTGGAGTTGCCCGATTACGCCCGCCGAAAATCGGCTGACGGTGGCGCTGCGGGCGGGTGAGATGCTGCCCGAAGGCGCGTGGGTGGGGCTGGAGTGATACAATCAAAATGCCTACAGTTCTTCGTGTGGGTGGTTATCAATTCATCATGTTCAGTTCAGATCATCCACCTCCGCATGTTCATGTTCGGCGCGAGGGCAAGCTGGCAAAAGTGCTATTAGAGTCAGTTGAATTTGAACGGAATGGGGGATTTAACGCCAATGAGCAAAGTAAGATTCTCAACATTATCCGTGAGAATTACGACTTTCTATTATCGGAGTGGCACAGACTGTATTGAAATGCGGAGGGCATGATGAACCAATCCTTAAATCAAGTGGTTGAGGTTCGCTTTGATGGCGAAATGGTCATCCTGCGCCTCGCAGATGGGCGCATCATCGGCAACCCGCTGGACTGGCATCCTTGGTTAGCGAACGCCACCGCCGAACAACGCGCCCATGTGGAATGTTATGAACTCAGCGTGTATTGGCCTGAACTAGATGACGGGTTGGATGTGGATGAGATGATGAAAGGTATCCCCCCTCGCTTGATAAACCCACAGGCCGAAACAGTCTGACCATGCTGCCCGAAGGCGCGTGGGTGGGGCTGGAGTGATATACTCATAGCATCCCGACAGCATGAGTTTGGGAGACTACAGGATGGTTCTGCGCGAAAAACCGATCACGGCAGCATCGTCAGCCAGCCGCGTGACCGCGATAGCACCCTCGATGGCGGCGACGTGCTGCCCGGATTCACCCTTCCGTTGAGCGTCATTTTCCCCGACTAAGCGCCCTCGCGTTCGCGTTTGAGCAACGCCGCCTTGCGATCCACGCCCCAGCGGTAGCCGCTGAGTCCCCCGCCTTCGCGCAGCACCCGATGGCACGGAATGAGCAGCGCGATGTGGTTGGTAGCACAGGCGCGAGCAACAGCGCGGGCGGCGGTGGGCTGCCCGATCTGACGGGCGATCTCGCCATACGTGCGGGTCTCGCCAGCCGGAATCTCGCGTAACACCTGCCAGATTCGTGCCTGAAACGCCGTTCCCTGCATATCCAGTGGCAGCGCCGTCAGCACTGCCGGAGCGCCTCCCGCCAAATACGTGTGCAGCACATCCGACCAACCACGCAGGAGCGCATCCTCGTCCGCCTGCCGGATGTCCGCCGCCGGAAATTCCACCCGCAGCGCCACTTCAAGCGCCGCCGCCGACTCACCCAGCGTGACCGCACAGATGCCGCGACCAGTCCGCGCCACCAGCACCTGCCCCAACGCGCATTCGCGCACCGTAAAACACATCTCCATGCCTGCCCCTCCCTGCTGATACGCGGCGGGGGTCATGCCCCAGTGCGCCCGTGACTCGCTGTAAAACGGACTGCTCGAACCAAAACCCGCCTCATACGCGGCGGCGCTGATGTTGGGCTGCTGACGCAGCGTGGTCTTGGCGCGTTCGCGGCGGCGCTGGCGCATCATCTGCGCGGGAGATACACCCATCACGCGCTTGAACACCCGCTGCACATGAAATGGGCTGAGGTGTAGCCGTTCGCCCAGTTCATCCAGCGTCAACCGCTTCCCATCGGATGTTTCGATCAGGGTGCAGACGGCGCGAGCGATCTCGGCATCCGGCGCATGCTGCTGATCGGGCGCACAGCGCCGACAGGGGCGAAAACCAGCCGCTTGTGCCTGCGCCGCCGCCTCGAAGAACACCACATTTTCCGGGCGCGGGCGGCGTGACGGACAGGTGGGACGGCAGTAAATACCCGTGCTGCGAACGCCATACACGAAAACCCCATCAAAGTGCGGGTCACGATCTAGGATAGCCTGCCAGAAGTGTTGTGTATTCATGAGGTCATCTTAACGGCGGCGAAGCGATCTGGCTACCGGAATCTTGCGCTCCAATTCGTTATGACCAGATGCCCCATAGCGCCGTAACTTGGTTATAATATGCACAGGAACATTCTCTATTTCGCGCCGCAGCAATCTCTCAATAGAAAGTGTGTTATGGCGATCAAATCCAACGAATACTACTTGCGTGTCATCAGTATCCAATTGGAAGGCCGTGTTGATGCGTTCAACGTCGCCGAAGTGCGCGAAAAGGTCTATAGCCTGATTGACAGCGGGGGATACCGGCTGGTGCTGGATTTAAGCAAAGTGAGCTTTCTGGACAGCATGAGCATGTCCATTATGGTAAGTTCGATGAAACGCGCCCGCACCGCTGGCGGCAACCTGAAACTGGTCTGGCCGAAATTGGAAGATTTGCAGCGCACTATCCGCCTCGCCAAGTTCGATGCGGTCTTTCAGATTTACGACACCGTTGACGAAGCGGTGAACAGCTTCTAACTCTTCTCGCCGTACCTATCGCTAACGGGAGATGCTATGGACATTACGCTGACCGAACACCACATTCGTATTGTGGTCGCAGAACTCCATGATCGTGCCGATACCTATAACATCGCATCCATTCGTAACCAACTTTACGAAACAATTGCCGGTGGCGTATCGCGCCTCGTCATAGATCTGACCTATGTCACGTTTATGGATAGCTCGTGCATGGCAATTCTGGTCAGCACGCTCAAGCGCACCCGGCAGGCGGGCGGGGATGTCAAACTAGTGTGGCCGAAAATGGAGAGCGCACAGGACATTATCCGGTTGGCGAAATTTGATCGCGTCTTTGAGGTGTTCTGGACTGCTGATGAAGCGGTGAAAGGCTTCTTCAGCCCCACCGAAGTGCAATACACAGACCCGCTTAATATCCGGCGGCCTCCGGCTGGTTAGGCACCCTCATCCCCCGCCCCTTCTCCCTCAGAGCGAAGGGGAGTGAGACAATTAAAATCCCTCAGCCCTCAGGGTAAAGGGAGCAAGAGAATTAAAGTCCCCCGCAATGAGGGTTGAGGGATTTAGGGTGAGGGTAGACCCCGAAAGAGCGTTATAATGCGCGATCAAACGAAAATTCGCGCTGTTAAGGACACAAAATCATGACCCCCAAAATTGTTGTGGTTGGCAGCTTCAATATGGATTTGACCGCCTACATGGAACGTCTGCCGCGCCCCGGTGAGACGGTGGGCGGGCGCAAGTTCGTCACCGGGCCGGGCGGCAAAGGCTCGAACCAAGCGGTGGCGGCGGCGCGACTGGGCGCAGAAGTATGGTTTATCGGGCGCGTGGGCGAGGATGTGTTCGCGGAAGCGGCCATCAACACATGGAAGAAAGAAGGCATCCATACCGAGTTCGTCATCCGCGACCCCGACCATGCCACCGGTGTTGCGCCGATCTGGGTGGATGATGCGGGCGAAAACAGCATCGTCGTCGTCCTCGGCTCCAACCTGAACATGCAACCCGCCGATGTGGATGCCGCCGCCGCCATCATCGCCAGCGCCGATGTGCTCATCACGCAGTTGGAGATCAACTACGACATGGTGGCCTATGCGCTGAAGGTGGCGAAGGAAAAAGGCGTGCGGACGATTTTGAACCCCGCGCCGGCTGGCACGCTGCCCGCCGAAGTGGTGGCGCTGGCGGACTACCTGACCCCCAACGAAACCGAACTGGAAGCCCTCAGTGGCATGCCCGGCGCAGAAGTTAGTGTGGCGGCACGTTCGCTGCTCACCACCGAAGAACAGACCGCCGTCGTCACGCTGGGCGCGGCGGGGGCATGTTACGTCCGCAAGGGCAGCAGCGCCCAGATGCCCACCTACAAGGTGAACGTGGTGGATACCACTGGCGCGGGCGATGCCTTCAATGGCGGCCTCGCGGTGGCACTGGCCGAAGGGAAAAGCCTCGAAGCAGCGATCAAGTTCGCCAACGCGACGGCGGCGCTGTGCGTCACCCGTCCCGGCACCGCGCCCAGCATGCCCACCCGCGCCGAAGTCGAGGCGCTGATGGCGGCACAACCCTAAACCGGAAACCCTTCATCCCGTCTTGTACCCCATCGGGTATCAAAATAAGGGATGTTGAACACAGAATCTCCTCCCCTTTTTCCCCTCAGCCATGCATGGCTGAGGGGTTGGGGGCTTTCAAGGGTAGGTTTTTTGCGGCACAACCCTCATCCCCTGCCCTTCTCCCTCAGGGCGAAGGGTGT
>CAIVEA010000279.1 GCA_903904765.1 uncultured Chloroflexota bacterium | reverse complement strand
CGGCGGCGATGCCGGTGGCGATGCCGGTGGTGATGCCGGTGGTGATGCCGGTGGTGATGCCGGTGGCGATGCCGGTGGTGATGCCGGTGGTTAAGTCCTGCTTAACCCTCTGAATGCGAATTTAACAACGCCCTCTGCAAATATCAACAGAGGGCGTTGCTGTTTATAGCTATTTTCCGGTTTTCTGCTCATACCGCTAGTGCTGTGCGTGTGCCAGATCAGGAACAGCGGCGTAATCCGTGCCAAGCATCTGCAAAAACAACAGCAGAATCATGGCACACATGAATTTGCCTGTGATTAAGCTTGGACGGATCATGCATTCCCAAGTCGCCAGCACTAGCAGTGGTACGCAGGTTGTCTCTTGCCTGTTGAGGAGTGCCTTGCGCGGTGGCACTCCGGGTTACATTGATGGGTTATTCTCACTGATGTGCAATCCTAACAAATGGGCGCTCACTTAGTACATCAACAGTGGCGGTGGTCGAAGTTGATCTAGCGACGAACGCCGAAGTCCGGCGCATCGGGTCAGGTTACGAGGGCATTATCAATTCGATTGACTACAGCCCCGACGGACGAAACGCCGTTCTGTCCTCGTCCGGCACTGTAATCGTCTATGATCTGGTGAACGATCAAGAAATCTACCGCCGCGCTGATGCGGCGGGCGGCGCGCCCATCGTGGTCTATAGTCCCGACGGGAATAAAATCGCGGCGGGCGGCGGCGGCCTGTCACTGAATTTCTTTACGCTTCAGCAGGCGTTCGGAAGATATCCCCCCTTGCCCGATGTGTGCGGCAAGGGGGGAACAACCGCGTAGGCGCTTAAAAGTCGAACAGTTCGTCCAGCAGCCAGCGGCGCTTCTTCTTGTCTTTGGCATCCTCGTCGTCGTAGTGATAGCTGCCATCCAGCCGGTAGCTGTCGCTGCTTTTGGTGCTGGCGGGCGGCGGAGTATCGGTGGGACGGAAAGCGGTGGCCGTCCGTTCGATGATCTTGTCCAGTTCGCCCCGGTCAAGCCATACCCCCCGGCACTGCGGGCAGTAATCAATCTCGATTCCCTGCCGTTCGGTCATCACCAGTTCGGTGCCATCAATCGGGCATTTCATAGGGTCACTCCTCGTTCAAAGTTGGCGCATCGGCTACTGGCGCTTGCTGCGGTCATAGCGCGGCGCTTTACGGCGTTCCATCTCATCTTCTTGATGATAGCCTTTATTCCCGCGTTTTCGGAATCGCAGCACCGGATGGGCATCCAGCCACGCTTGTGCTGCCAGCGCCCGCCCCGATTTACGGGGTCGGGGCATCTCGTCCAGATTGTCCAGCGATTCAATCCATTCTGTGAGCATGGCATTTCCTCCGCTTCAACCGCGCACGAATTGTTCGCGCCCCGCCTGCCAGCGCAGTGCAGGGGTCAGCGCCCGCAGCCGCGCCACGCGCTCGGCGGTGGGGGGATGGGTGCGGAACAGGCCGAGCAGCCCGCCACCAACCAGCGGATTCACGATGTACAGATGCGCTGTGCCGGGGTTGACCGCCGTCTGCGGTTGCATCTGGGGCGGGAGCGCCGCCCGCTGCTGCGACCAGCTTTCCAGCTTTTCCAGCGCCCGCGCCAGCGGTTCAGGGTCGCCTGCGATGCGAGCGCCGCCTTCATCTGCGCCATATTCGCGGGCACGGGAGATGCCGAGCTGGATGAGCACCGCAACCAGCGGCGCGAGGATGATGGTCAGCAGGCCGCCGACGATGCCCGCCGCGCCGTTGTCCTCGTCATCCCCGCCGAAGCCGCCGAACAACATGCCCCACATCGCCATATCTGCCAGCATCCCCACCACGCCGGCGAGGGTGGCGGCAACGCTGGAAACCAGCGTGTCGCGGTTCTTGATGTGCGCCAGTTCAT
>CAIVEA010000278.1 GCA_903904765.1 uncultured Chloroflexota bacterium | reverse complement strand
GTCTATCTGGCAACCGACCCTGATCGCGAAGGCGAAGCCATCGCATGGCATTTGATGAACGTGACCGAGATGGAAAACGTCCGCGCCAAGCGCGTCGTGTTCCACGAGATCACCCGCCCCGCCATCGAGGAAGCTTTCGGCCACCCGCGTGAACTGGACATGAATCTGGTGAACGCGCAGCAAGCACGCCGCATCCTTGACCGTTTGGTGGGCTACAACATCACCGAACTGCTCTGGCAAAAAGTCCGCAACCAGCTTTCGGCGGGGCGTGTGCAAAGTATCGCGGTGCGGCTGGTGGTAGACCGCGAACGCGAGATCGAGAACTTCAAATCGGAGGAATTCTGGACGCTGGATGCGCGTTTGAAGAAGCACAAGGCGCAGGACACCGCCGCCAAGCGCCCGTTCAACGCTCGCTTAACCAAGATCAATAACCATGATGTGACGCTCGGCAGCGAGGGCGCAGTCGCGCCGCATTTGCCCGTTCTGGCAGATGCTGCCTACACCGTCACTGAAGTCAAACACGGGACGCGCCAGCGCAAACCATCCGCGCCCTTCACCACCAGCACCTTGCAACAAGAAGCCTCGCGCCGGCTGGGATTCAACGCCCGCCGCACGATGAGCGTGGCGCAGCAGTTGTACGAAGGCATTGACATCGGTGCTTCGGGGACAATCGGCCTCATCACTTACATGCGTACCGACAGCACGCAGGTTTCCGAACAAGCGCAGCAAGAAGCACGGCAATACATCCACAGCCGCTTTGGCAGCCATTACCATCCGGTCAAGCCACCGCGCTACCAGACCAAGACCAAGGGCGCACAGGAAGCGCATGAGGCCATCCGCCCCACCAGCGTCCTGCGCCTGCCGGAACAGGTCAAAACTTTCCTGAACCGCGACCAGTTGCGGTTGTACACGCTCATCTGGGAGCGCTTCCTCGCCAGCCAGATGTCGAACGCCACCTATAACACCCTGCGTGTGGATATTCAGGCAATTCCGACTGCCAGCGTCACTGCTGCCAAGCCAAACTCGTATTTGTTCCGCGTATCGGGCAGCACTATCAAGTTTCAAGGCTTCCTCGTGTTATACGAAGATGCCCGTGACGAAGACACCCTACCGGACGAGGACGAAGATCGCATCCTGCCGGAACTGGTGGTTGGCGAAGCACTGGACTTACTCCAACTGCTGCCCGAACAGCATTTCACCCAACCGCCGCCGCGCTATACCGAGGCCAGCCTCGTGCGGACGCTGGAAGAATACGGCATTGGTCGCCCCAGCACCTACGCCCCGACAGTCAACACAGTGCAGGATCGGGAATACATCGAGAAGCGCCGCGACAACCGCCTGTATCCCACAGACACAGGCAAAATCGTCAATGATCTGCTGGTGCAGTTCTTCCCGGATGTAATGAGCTACGAGTTCACCGCCTACATGGAAGATGAGCTGGACTCGGTGGCTGAAGGCAAAATGGAATGGCGACCCATGCTGCGCGAGTTTTACTCACCTTTCGAGAACCAACTCAGCACCGCCCGCCAGCAAATGCCCAACGTCCGGCAGGAAGAAGAAATCGGGCGTATCTGCCCACAATCCGGTCATCCGCTGGTCATCCGTTACGGGCGTTTCGGCAAGTTCATCGGTTGCGCGGATTACCCGAACTGCCGCTATACCGAACCGTGGCTGGATCGCACCAACATCCCCTGCCCCACCTGCGGCAAAACGCATGGTGGCGAGATCATCATCAAGAAAACCAAGAAGGGGCGCACCTTCTATGGTTGCAAGCGTTACCCGGAGTGTGATTTCACCAGTTGGAAGAAGCCTATAGCGCAACCCTGCCCGAATTGCGGCGGTCTGCTGGTGGAGCAAAACAAAAATAGCGTACAGTGTACCGTGTGTTCGCACACCTATCCGGTGGAAGAAATCGCCCGCGCCAACACCGAACCCGCCTAAATCGTATCGTCACAATGTAAAGAGGGCTGTCCAGCCCTCTTTTTGTTACACGCCAAAACTCAAAAGAGTGATTTTTGCCCCATTAGATCAATTGTCGTACTTGGGAAAGTTACGCTACAATGAGCGTATTCTAATAATGACAACGGGGTTATAAGGCACGAAAGGCATCCTGATGATTAAAAAGATTAAAGATACGGCCATTGGTCTATGGCCGGTCATCAAGACCTATGTCCCATCGGTCGCGCTCATCATCGCGGTCGCGCTGGCCTTTCTGGTCGGCTTGCTGTGGGGCTATGGACTCGACCCCGTTTCATTTTACGACTCAGCGCCCAATACACTCGGACAGGGTT
>CAIVEA010000277.1 GCA_903904765.1 uncultured Chloroflexota bacterium | reverse complement strand
GCGCCCGTTCCGGCGCGTGGTTGCAAGTGGTGTTCGGCAGTCAGCAGGGGTGGCTGTCGGCGGCGTACCTGTCGCTAGACGGCGACTGCGGGTAATGCAGTGCATATACGGGGGCGTGATACATTTCATGCCCCCGTTAATTCTTCCCAGCTTATCTCTCCATCACGCCCCCGAACGAAGTCCGCGCACTCGTAATATTTATTTTCACGATGAAATGTTACACTTCTTACACCCCAAGAACGTAAAGCAAGTGAGTACGCCCCATGTCCGTCCCTTATCACACGTTTGCTCGTGTATGCATCACCTTGCTGATGGGGGCGCTGCTGGCGTGGGGGACAGTCCCCGTTCGCGCCGCCACGATCAGCGTGACCACTACCGCCGACTCTGGCGTGGGGTCGCTGCGGGAGGCGATCATTACTGCGGGGGCTGGCGACACGATTAACATCATAACTGCCGGCATGATTCAACTGACGAGCAAGTTACCGAGCATCGATAAAAATCTGACGATCACCAACAGTACTGCCAATGATGTGACTATTAGTGGCGCTTCGGGGTTTCGCATCTTCACGATTGTCAACGGTGCTAACGTGACGATCAATAATCTCACGATATTCAAAGGAACTTGCACCAATTCTTGTACGGTTTGGCCAAATCGCGGCGGCGGCATCCTCAACGAGGGGACGCTGACGATCAACAACAGCTCCATCACGGGCAATTCGGCCACTAACGGTGGCGGCATCTTCAACGCTGGGGTGCTGACGATCAGCAACAGCTCCATCACGGGCAATGAGGCAATCATCAGTGGTGGCGGCATCAGTAACTATGGCGGCGGGACGGTGACGATCACCAATAGCACTCTCGCCGAAAATTCGGCTGGGACCGGTGGCGGCATCGAAAACTGGTGGACGGTGACGATCAGCAACAGCACCCTCTCCGGCAATTCGGCTGGGGCCGGTGGCGGCATCTTCAACGCTGTGATGCTGACGATTAAAAATACTCTGCTCCGCAAAGGGTCATACGGTGATAACTGTTCTGGAACATTCAGCAGCAACGGCGCGGCTTACAATCTGGCGGATGATGGGTCATGCGGCGCGGGGGTGACGCAGGTGGCCTCGCTCGGACTCGGCATAATTAGCGGAAATGGCGGCCCCACGCAGACCGTCCCGCTGCTGGCGGGCAGCGCGGCGATTGGCGCGGGAAACGCGGCAGACTGCCCCGCCACTGACCAGCGCGGTATAGCCCGCGTATCCGGCTATCCCTGCGATAGTGGCGCATTTGAAACCATCGGCATTAAGGTCGCGCAGACCTCCGGTTCAACCCTCACCACCGAAGCGGGCGTGACGGATACCTTCACTGTTGTGCTGAATGTGCAGCCCACCACCAATGTCACCATCCCCATCACCAGCACCGATACCACTGAAGGCACGGTCAGCCCGTTATCGCTCACCTTCACCGCCGCCAACTGGGACACGCCACAGACGGTAACTGTCACAGGCGTGGACGATAGCGTGAAAGATGGCGACCAGAGCTATAGCATCACCATCGGCGCAGCTACCAGTGCTGATGCCGACTACAACGGGCAATCCGGGCGGAGCATCAGCGCCAGCAACACCGATAACGATACAGCGGGTGTCACCATCACCGAAAACGGTGGCAGTACCGTCACCACCGAAGCAGGCGGCACGGATACCTTCACGGTAGTTCTCACCAGTCAGCCCACCGCCAACGTCACGATGGCGCTGACCAGCACGAACACCGCCGAAGGCACGGTCAACCCGGCCTCGCTCACCTTCACCGCCGCCAACTGGAACACGCCCAAGACCGTCACCGTCACAGGCGTGAACGACAGCGTGGCAGATGGCAACCAGACCTACAGCATCACACTAGCGAACGCCAGCAGCGCCGATGCCAATTACAACGGCAAATTCGGGACGAGCGTCAGCGCCACCAACACGGACGACGATACGCCGGGTATCACTGTCACCGAGAGCAACGGCAGCACCCTCACCACCGAAGGCGGCAGCACGGATACCTTCACCGTCGTGCTGAACACGTTGCCGACTGCCGATGTGACCATCCCCCTCAGCAGCGATAATACCGCCGAAGGCACGGTCAGCCCTGTCTCACTCACCTTCACCACTGCCAACTGGAACACGCCACAGGCCGTCACCCTCACAGGCGTGGACGACAGCACCATAGATGGCGACCAGAGCTATAGCATCACCGTCGGCACAACTACCAGCAGTGATGCCGACTACAATGGCCTCTCTGCCAGCGTGAGCGCCAGCAACACCGATAATGACGCGCTGCCCCCGCCCGTTGTGTCCTCATTTACAGATTCCGAATCCGCATCCATCCCGAATCCGGCGCGG
>CAIVEA010000276.1 GCA_903904765.1 uncultured Chloroflexota bacterium | reverse complement strand
CCCAGCAGTACGCTAGTTCTACCGAACAGAACGCAGCTGTGACCCAAACCGTTGCCACCGTCGAAGAACTGCGGGCAACCGTCCAGCAGACGGCGGAACGGGCGCAAACCGTCGCAGATTCGGCGCAACAGTCGGTGACAGTCTCGCGGCGGGGCAAACAGGTGGTCGAGAACACGGTGGAAGGAATGAACCTCATCCGCAAGCGCGTCGAGAATATCGCAGAGACCATCCTCAGCCTTTCGGAGCGCACGCAACAAATCGGCGAGATCATCAACACCGTGAACGCCATCTCCGACCAGTCGAAACTGCTGGCGCTGAACGCCAGCATCGAAGCGGCGCGGGTGGGCGAAGAAGGGCGAGGGTTCGCTATCGTCGCATCCGAAGTGCGGCAGTTGGCGGAACAATCCAAACAGGCCACCTCGCGCATCGGCGAAATCCTGAACGAGATTCAACGCGCCACCAACACCGCCGTGATGGTGACGGAAGAAGGTAACAAGGAAGCCGAACGCGGCATGGAACTGGTCAACCGTGCTGGCGAAACCATCCGCGATCTGGCGAACACGCTGGAAGAAGCAGCGCAGGCCGCCATCCAGATTGCCGCCAGCACCCACCAGCAGACTAACGGCATGAGTCAGTTAGCCTCCGCTATGCTGCAAATCAAGCAGGCCAGCACCCAAACCTCCTCCAGTACGCGGCAAACTGAACAGAGCGCGAACGAACTGGCTGGCACATCGCGCCAGTTGGAACAGGCCGTCGCCCGTTACAAGCTGGCGAATTAACCTTCTGGTAGCGATGCAAGCCCCGGCTGTCGAGTCGGGGCTTCTCCACTTGCCCGCATTCCCGCCTTCACCGACAATAGCCCTTCAGCCTTTTAGCACATCGGGAGCGCAGCGATGGATAAACGGGTTCAGTTCGATTTTGAGATCACTTTTTCCAATGGCGGCGGCATTCAGGGGCAGGGCTTCCGGCTGGACATTGTGGGTGACGACATTTCCGATTCGACCCTAGCGGATTACCTTGTGGCAGATATGCGCCTGCTGATGGTGGGCAACGTCCGCATCCTAAACAAGCAGATCATCACTGAAGCGCACAAACGCACCGCTGCGCCCGCCGCCCGCCAATTCGTAGACCTGAGCCATGTCATCGAGCATGGGTTGGTGACGTATAAAGGGCTGCCCGCGCCCATCGTGTGCGATTACCTCAGCCGCGAAGACTCGCGCAAGTTCTACGAAAGCGGAACGGAGTTTCAGATCGGCAAGATTGAGATGGTGACGAACACCGGAACGTATGTAGACTGCCCGTTCCACCGCTACGCCGACGGTAAAGATTGTTCGCAAATCGGGCTGGAGCGATTCGCCAACCTGTCCGGCAGAGTGATCCGCACGAGTGACCGTGCGGGGCTGGCGATAGGCATCGAGTATTTCGCGGGCAAAGTCCACGCGGGCGAAGCGGTGCTGGTACATACCGGCTGGGCTGCCCACTGGAACTCCCCCGCCTACTACGAGAATCACCCCTTCCTGACAGGTGAGGCAGCGCAATACCTTGCCGATCAGCAAGTGGCGCTGGTGGGGATCGACTCACACAACATTGATGACACACGCGGGCGCTCTCGTCCGGTGCATACTACCCTGCTCCAGCACGAAATCCTGATCGTGGAGCATCTATGTCAGTTGGAACACCTACCGGATACCGGATTTGCGTTCAACGCCGTGCCGCCCCGCTTCAAAGGCGTGGGGACGTTCCCCGTGCGCGCCTTCGCACAACTGCTGCCTTAGCGGGGCGCGATCACCCCACGATCAGGCAACGCTGCTTTGCGAGAGCCGCGCATCCGGCTACAATGGAAACAGGTGAGTGCAGGTAAAAGGCGAAAGTATATGGCATACGGACGGCTGGACGTATTCTGGCCGGATGGACAATTCAAAACCTTCGCGCTGGTGGAAAATGCGGTATCTGTCGGGCGTTCCAGCGGCAACACGTTGGCGCTGGATACCAACACCATTTCGCGCTACCACCTGAGCATCACCCATGATGGACAGCAGGTCTACGTCACCGATCTGGACTCCGCCAACGGGACATTCGTAGATGGGGCACGCCTGAAACCGAACGAAGCGCGTCCATTGGGCGGCGGCGAAGATATTCAAATCGGCCACCTGCGGCTGATCTATCATCAGATTGACGAAATGCCCACGCAGCCTATGAAGGCGGTGGAAGAAGTCACGCAGCGCATCGAAACCGCCGCGCCGGATTTCCGCATGGAAATGGTCGGTCCTGACCGTCCCTTCTCCCCCGGCGCGCACATGTCCGGCGAAATCGCCATCACCAACACCGCCGCCACCACCCGCCGCTTCCGCGTGGAAGCCGAAGGGATGCCCGCCGAGTGGATTCGCATTGACCGCACCGAACTGGAACTGAACGCGGGCGAAACGGCCACTGTCCTGATGAATTTCCGCCCGCTGCGCCGCCCACAAAGCCGTCCGGGGGATTACAGCGTACTCGTGCGAGTGACCCCCGCAGACCGCCCGGAAATGCGGCTGGAAGGCCGGATTCCGGTGCGGATTCTGGCCTATAACGGCTTCGGCATGGCACTGGAAAATGACACTCTTCAGCGCGGCGAAGAACTGCGGTTGCATCTGCACAATCAGGGCAGCGGTATTCTGCCGCTGGTCATCAACGCGGTCAGCACCGATGGCGCGTTGCGCTGCACCGTGTATCCGGCGCAAGCCTCGCTAGGGGCAGATCAACGCCTCATCGTTCGCGGACACTGTACGCCTGTGCGCCGCCGCTGGGTGGGCGATGCCCAAACCCACACATTCGATGTGCAGGTGCGCTCCACCGATGCGGCGGGATTTCTGGCGGCAGTGCGCGGCGAGTACATCGTCCGTCCAATCATGCCGCGCTGGGCGGCCTACGGCGTGGGACTGGCGGGGCTGGCAATCGCCGCGTTGCTGGTGGTGTTCGTCATCCTGCTCTCGCGCCCCAGCCCGCAACCGATCATCCACAGCTTCACCGTGAGCAGCACGCTGGTGGCGCAAAGCACCCCGATTGAGATGCAATGGGCGGTGGAAAACGCGGAACATCTGAGCGTGCAGGTGAACGGCACGCCCTACATCAGCCGCATCGGGGCAGATTCGGTGGGCGGGCGCATTGACACGCAAACGCTGCACGGGGATGTGCAGGTGGCGCTGGTGGGTGAAAATGGCGACCAGCAGACCACCGCCAGCCAAACCATCCGTGTGTATCAGGGCTTGGGCGAAGGCACATTCACCGTCGAACCCGCGCAACTGGTGCGCTATGTGGTGCAGTCGCTGCACGTTCAGTGGGATATTCCCGGCGCGGTCAACACCCGCCTGAGTGGACTGGAATCCTTCAGCAACGCACCGCAATCGCAAACCGCCTATGGTTCGAGTGGCGACATCAGCGGCATAGCCGGCATCCCCGGAGAGGCGCTGCAACTCATCCTATTCGCGCAGGACGAGATGGGCAACACCCGCGAACAAACGCTGCAAATTCCGATCATCAACCCGGAATGCGTTCCGGCAGGGCCGCAAATCATCCTGTATGCCGGGCCAGATGCGCGTTATCAGGTGGTGGGAACTGTCCCCGCGGGCGCATTCATTGTGGTAGATGCACAGGACAGCAGCGGACAATGGCTGCGGGCGCGACTGCCGGGTGGTCTGGCAGGATGGGGTGTCCGCGCCGAGTTCTCGTGCGCGCAAACCTTCAATGTGGCTGATCTGGTGAAAGAATTGAATATGCCGCCGCTGCCGCCCGCCAGTCCCACGCCGACTCTTGCGCCGCCCACGCCTAGACCCGTGCCCACCGGCACACCGCCGTCGTCGCGTCCGGCGGGGACACCCACGCCCACGCCCACCACAGCCGGGTGAGAGTGGCGCGTTATGACGATTTGCCAGCCAAACGGTTGAGGTGTTCGACATATCCAGCGACGAAATCACCGCTATCGGTGGCGACCAGCACGCCTGCCAATTTGTTCATGACCAGTTCGCCGAAATGCTCGACCAACCGATTCACCTGCTCGCGGATAATCAGCATCACTTCATCCCAGTCAATACCGGGGGGCAATAGTGGCTCACGCAGACTGCGTGTGCTTTCGATGTAGGCCAGCACCGGATCAACACTGGGAAAGACAAACGTGCCGGGGATGTCGTAGCGCACCACGCCGTAGAAATGGCGCGAGAGCAACCGCGTGCCGCTTTCGAGGGTGAAGGCATCGTTATACAGCGGCATCAGCCCCACCGCCGACCCCGCCGGCGTGAGCAACGTGATGGCACGGCGGAACAAGACCTGCAATTCCGGCAGATTGTGCAAGCTGTTGGTGGCGGCCATCATCAGGCCATCGGGCTTGAGAACACGGCGAATTTCGGTCACGACAGCGTTCATATCCGGCACATGGAACAACATGTGGTTCGCCATCACCACATCGAAGGTAGCATCGGGGTGCGGCAGATGCGCGGCATCCGCCACCGAAACATGCGTCCGCAACGGGTGATTTTCGAGCATCCCATCGAACAGATCGAGGCCAACGTACTGAATATTCGGGTGACGCTCGATCAGGCGGGTATACCATGTGCCGCGCCCGCATCCGATGTCCAGTATGCGCTCATCCCCGCGCCAATGCACGCAACTCAGCACCCAAGCGAGATAATCCTGTGCTGGACTGCTATAAAGCTCGTGTGTTTCCTGCCGAACACGCAGCGCCTCATCTGACTCGTACATCCGGCGCACCGCATCGCGGTTATGATCGGTGAACATCTGACTGCCCCATTTGCTGATTTGTGCTGAACTCCACTATAACCCGAACTGTGCCGGACGCAAATTCGTGCATAACCCTATGCCCCGTCGGTCACGGCGCGGCGCACAGGGGACGGCACACGCGCTGCCAGCAGCGCCAGAATATCCGCCTGCACCACCGCCACCGGACGCGCCGCATCAATCTGCACCCAGCGTTCCGGCTCGGCGGCGATCAGGGCGTGATAGCCATCACGCACACGGCGGTGGAAGGCCATCGCCATATCATCGAGGCGCGTCCATTCCTCGCCCCGTGCCACCGCGCTCAAGCGCCGCTGCAAGCCATCCTCCGGCGCAATATCGAGCAAGATGGTCAAATCCGGCTTCAGGCCGCCGGTAGCAAATTCGGTGATTTGCCGCAGCACCGCCAGTTCTAGCCCATGCCCGTACCCCTGATAAGCATAGGTTGAGTCGAAAAAGCGGTCACAAATCACCAGCCCGCCCGCCTCTAGATGGGGACGGATGGCCTCCGCCACAATCTGCGCCCGCGATGCGCTGAACAGCAGTAGTTCGGCGCGGGGCTGTAAGCTCTTGTTCCGCATATCGTTCAAAATGGCACGAATCTGGTCGCCAATCGCCGTCCCGCCCGGTTCGCGGGTGAGCAGGACATTATGCCCCTGCGCCCGCAACACAGCGGCGGTTTGCGCCACCTGCGTTGTCTTGCCGCTGCCATCCGGCCCTTCAAATGTGATGAACATGCCCCACTCCCTATCAAGCTGCTCACGGTACGAAGCAACTTGTGATCTCACAATTCCCTATAAGACAGGCGGCCTTAACCTTCAATTGAGTTTATCTAAGGCCTTCTAATTCGGATAGTCTTGACAAAAAAGAACTTTCAGAATACTATAGTATTCACACCGAGTTATGAGTATGAGTAATCCGACTTCTTATGAGCGATCAGCATACCGTTATTGACCTATTTTCTGGATGTGGTGGAATGTCATGGGGATTGCACAAAGAAGGATTCAAAATACTCGCCGGGGTGGATAATTGGAAGCCAGCCATCAACACATTCAAGCAAAACCATATAGATGCAGCATCTTTTTTGACGGACATCACGAAACTAGATCCAACACAACTTGCAGACAAACTAGACCTTCAACCCGCACAACTCGATTGCCTGATTGGAGGCCCGCCTTGTCAGGGCTTCTCAAAAAATGTCCCAGCTTCATACCGTTTCTTGGATGATCCCCGAAACCTACTGTTTCGTGACTATCTGGGATTTGTGGCCTACCTTCAACCCAAAGTCGTCATCATGGAAAATGTTGCTGAAATATTTAACGCCTATAACGGTAGCATTCGCAAAGAAATTACTGATACGCTGGAGCAAATGGGCTATGCAGTGCGAGCCAAAATCGTGACGGCTGCTGAGTATGGTGTGCCGCAAACACGCAAACGATGCCTATTTTTTGCTTCAAGGACTGGTGTAGTCCCAGAATTTCCAATTCCCACACATTCCTCAGATTCTCAATCCGACCTATTTGGAAGCACACTAAAGTATCTCTCCGCGTGGGATGCCATTTCTGACTTGCCAACTCTCGAAAATGGTGAAGGTTATGAACCGATGCCATATGGGATGACACCCCAAAACGCATTTCAAGAATTGATGCGTCAAGACATTCATATTCTATTCGATCATGTTACAAGAGAACTGAATCAGGTACAGTTTGCGCGGGTATCTTCGTTAAAAGCAGGTCAGGGCATTAAAGACCTGCCAGATGCACTAAGGCCTAAATCAGGTTATAGCGGCGCATACGGAAGGCTCGATTTCGAGAATCCATCCCCCACAATTACCCGATGGGTTTTTCATCCGGGGTCAGGAAGATACTGTCATCCATTAAGTGATCGCCTTATCACGATGCGAGAAGCAGCGCGGTTACAATCGTTCTCGGATGATTTTCGGTTTACTGGTAGCTACATTGAGAAAGCACACCAAATTGGTAATGCAGTGCCCCCCTTGCTGATGTCCAAGTTGGCTCCTAACATTAAATCTTGTTTAGGTGTAGGAGCATCCAATTAACGTATTCATCTAAAGAAAGTCGATTTGAGGTGAGTTTAAAGATTCTTGCACTCGGCGGTAACTGAATACGCTCAAATAGTTGTTTCTGGTTAGGATACCATCGGTATACAACCCTCCCATCTGAACGACGAACACCCTGAAGTCCCGTTTTTGTATCATCCGTCCACTTCCAATACAAATCTTCGGGAGCATATTGGACTAAATCATCCTCAAAATAAACGAATCGATCCCGCCGTTTGGATTTGAGCAAAATACAAACTCGTTTATGTTCTACTTTTTGAATCATGGCATCGGTTTCAATTTTCGAGTGCCAGTGCGTGAGAAGTGCTGCACCTAATGTATCCACATGAGATGTGATATCGAGCCTACCATAGCCCAGTACGGTGCTTTTTTTGAAGATGTCAGCGCGTTGTATCACATACTCAAATTCACATTCAGGGGTAATGTTCCACTGGAGTGATTTAGCAGACCATCCAATCGAATTGACTGTATCCACAACATCAAACAACGTTTTCTTGCGTGTGAATTTTAACGTATCTTGAAGAGTCAACTGTTTCAGATGGCAAAATACAGCTTCCCATACAAAATCTTCTATATCATCAATATATGGTGTCGCGAGACCAACGACGATAGCCTCTCGCAGTCGGTTTTCTTCGACACTATTGAGTTCATACATCATCTAGCTCATCCTCAACGGCAACCATAAATTCAACTAGTGAAACGCCTAGCGAATGCGCTAATTTTTGTATTGTGCGTAATGAAGGGCTTTTAAGACCACGCTCAAGTTGACTTACGTAAGTTCGATGCAAGCCAGCATAACCAGCAAGGGTGTCTTGGGCAACACCTCTTTCCGTTCTAAATCGTTTCAAAACTTTTGCAAAGGCAAGATCAATCATCACTCAATTATTGCTAAGCGAATACTATAAATCTACAGACTAAAGTATTCACGCTTTGGTACACTTAAGATGATCGGCTATGTCAGCCACGCGGGTTGGATGCGTGCTTGCGGCGAATGCAACATGGTGAACAACCGTTTGGACTCGTCCCAGTCGGCGGCGGACTGCACCAAATTACCGAGCGCAGCCTGAAGTTCGCTGCGAACACACAACACCTCTGCGCTCAACATACGCATATCGCCCCGCCGCGTGATCTGCGCGGCCTCATCCAGCAGCGCGGTAGCCGCCGGAGCAGCCCCGCCGCGAATATGCACCCGCGCCAACCCCATCAAGGCTTTGACCAGCGCCTCGGCATCTTCTTCCGCCCGCGCTGCCTCCATCACGCCCGTCAACAGACTTGTCACCTGCGCCAGATCGCCCTGCGCCAATAACGTTTCCGCCAGATCGGCGCGGATTAGCCGTTCCCAGTGCGGCTCATTCAGCGGCATGATCTGCTCCAAAGCCGCACGGTGCTGTACCTCGGCCTTGCCAAACTCGCCCAAAACATCGTAGGTCATACCAACGTTATTGGTTTGCACGGCGGCGGCCAGTTTCAAACCGTGCTGCTGGCTCAGTCGCAGCGCATGTTCCAGCGCCGAGAGCGCCTGCTGCGGCTTGCCCGTCGCCAGCAAATACCAACCATAGTTCCCGCGCCGCACCGCTTCGGCGGGTTCGTCGTTCAGCCGACGGGCGATGGCTATGGCCTCGTTGAAGAACGACTCGGCAGATTCATGATCGCCCTGATCTACATAGGCTACCGCCGCGTTAGACAGCACCAGCCCGCGTGTCTCCCAATCGTCGTGCAAATTGCTGAGGAGCATCAGGGCTTCCTCAATGTCTTTGATGGCGCGTTGCCCCATGCCCAGATACTTACGCACAGCGGACAGGTCACAGTGCAGGCGGCTGGCCTGCGCGGGCTGGTGCAGCCCATCGTACAGCGCCAGCGCCGCCGACCATTCACGCTGCGCCTCATGCATTTTGCGCCGTTTGGCGTAAAGCAGCCCCAGATCGCGCAGCGCCGCCGCTTGATCGAGCTTATTGTCCGCCGCCGCCGCCCGTTCCGCTGCGCCCCGGTAAATCTCGGCAGCGCGGTCTAAATCGCCTGTCTCAGCCTGCGCCACCGCCAGCGCCCGCTGCAATTCCACGCTGCTGAACGTTGCGCCAGCCCCGCCATCGGGTGCAGTCAGTGCTGCTTCCAGATGCGGAATCGCACCCGCGTAATCGTGGTTGGCGCTCAAGGCCATGCCTAGCGTCGCCCGCGCATCCAGCGCCAAACTGTCGTCGCGTGTGCCGATGCCCAGTCCGGCGGCCTGTTGCGCGTGTTGCAGCGCCGCCGGAGCATCGTGCAACTGTAGCGACACTTTCGCCAATTTGCACAGGGCGCGAATGAAATCATCCGTCGGGGCGGCTTGACCGAACAGCGTTAGCGCGGTCTGCAAATGCGCCAGCGCATCCTCCGGGCGACCATCCTGCTGTGCTAAATCCGCCAGCGTCAGTGCCCACAGGCGCTCATACTTGCGGTAGCCCATCTGCCGCGCCAGCCGCAGCGCCCGTTCTAGCAGTTGCCGCCCTTCGGCCTCGTGTCCGGTATCGAACAAAGCCTGTCCCAAGCGCCCCACGAAATAGCTGCTCAGCTCGATGTCGCCTGTCAGGTTCAAACGCGGCAGCGAATCGCGCAGCAAATGCACCGCGTAGCTGGCGTTGTGGTCATGTAAATAGGTGTCCGCCAGAAAGCCGAGCGCACGGCCTTCCGCGCCGGTGGAATGGCTCAACCGCGCCATCTCCAGCGCCTGCTCATAGCGCCGCGCCGCCTCCGGCCAATCGGCCTGTGCCTGCGCCAGCATCCCCAGCGCATTCAGTAAATAAGCCATCTGCGGACGCTGGTGATTCTCCTGTGCTTTCGCCAGCATTGCGTTCAACAGTTCTGATGCTGCTTCCCACCGCCCCTGCCCGATGAACACCTCGGCCTGATTGAGCGCAATCACGGCGATGGCGGTGGTTTCTCCGGCGGTGATGGCGAGGCGCATGGCCTGTTGCAGGGCTTCGAGCGCGAGGGGGTAATTTTCGGCACGTTTGGCACGCTGTCCGGCATCCAACGCCTGCCGCAGCGGGTCGAGTTCCGGGCGCTTATCCGGTACGATCTGCGTCCGCCCGCCGAGGCGCTGTTTCAACTGGTCAAAAAGGTTCATAAAATCCTGCGTGCTGCTGATCGGATGCGCTCTATTCTACCCGACATCCGGCACATCAGACAGCGAAGGAGGCTCTAACTGGCTCTCAGTCCTTCAGCGCGGCAATGGCAGACCGAATCTCATGCACCACTACAGACGGATACGCGAAATGCAACCGCGCCGCAACCACTTTGGACAGATCGTAGAAAAGCTGCATCGAAGCCTCCAGTGCCCGCCAGCTATCCTGCCCATCGAAATGAGCATATACGCCGTGTAGCGCCTGCCATGTGCGCTCATCCACCCATTCACGCATGAACTCGCCGTTGTGCCACACATCCACCGCGCCGCCCTGCATCACCCGCGCATGATATTCCAGCATCGTCAACAGCGTAGTTTGCTGCATCTGATCGGCCCATTTCACTTTCCACAAGTTGCCGCGCTTGATCTGCTTGGCGACATACAAGCTGCCATACCAGTAGGCTTCGACGGTTTTGCGGAATGTCACCTCATCCAGCGGGGGCGCGGGCACCACCGGATCAGAGATGGCCTGTGGCATCTGGTCGCCCACGCCGTCGCGATCTAGCAGCACCGCATAACCGCGCTGCTGACTGGGCCACAATGTTTGAGTACGAATCATCTCATGCAGGCCATCGAGCGGATTCAAAGACACATCTACCTTGTAGCCGCCCTTATACAACACCAGCCATTTCGGGACGGATGAACCGGGGTCATCCAGCACCATCCACACTGGCGCATAACTCCGCAGCCAGTTCAAATAAGCAGGGGCATCAAAATCCGTGCCGAACACTTCCAGATCAAGATCGGAATGGGCATCTGCCGGATGGTGCGAACGCGCCTGTGAACCAACAATCAAAATCAAACGGGCGGACTCGCCCTGCGCGACCCATGCGGCAAAATGCTGCTGAAACTTCATGAAGAACGTAAACGATTCCATGTGCGTACTGTAACAATATTTCGTAAATATGCAAACAAAAAGGGGCGGTTGTCCGCCCCCAGAACCTCACCCCGTAACACAGCTGGGTGAAGTTGAATTGCACATCGTCGGTTTAGGGGTAGATACCGCGTGTCACCAACGCCTCGCCCACACGCTTGATGGCGGTCATCTGCGCTGCCGTCCGCATATCCACTTTGTTCTGTTCTGCCGTCTGTGCCGTGCCATCGTAAGCACGGATGAGGATGCGCTCCAGTTGGCGGTAGACTTCTTCCACATCCCAGAAAAACTCCTGCAAGCCCTGCACCCACTCGAAGTAGGAGACGGTCACACCACCCGCGTTCGCCAGAATGTCCGGCACGACCAGAATACCGCGCTCATGCAGAATGTCGTCGGCTTCGGTGGTGGTGGGGCCGTTAGCGCCTTCCACGATCATCTTGGCCTTAATGTGCGGCGCGTTGTTGCCCGTGATCTGTCCTTCCATCGCCGCCGGAATCAGCACATCGCAAGGCAGCGTGAGCAGTTCGGAGTTGGTGACCGGATCGGCCTCAGGATAGCCGACGACGGTACGGTGTTCCGCCACCCATTTGCGTACTGCCGGAATATTCAGGCCGTTGGCATTGTAAATGCCGCCGTCAATATCGCTCACGCCCACAATCTTGTAGCCCAGATCATGCGCGTAGGCCGCCGCAAATGTACCTACGTTGCCGAAGCCCTGAATGACCACGCTGATATTGCCGGGGGTCGTCCAGCCCTTGCGCTTGAGCGCCTCCACCATGCAGATGACCACGCCGCGCCCGGTGGCCTCCACACGCCCCTGACTGCCGCCGATGTTGGTCGGCTTGCCCGTGACAATGGCCGGAACCGAATAGCCTACCGTCATACTGTAGGTATCCATAATCCACGCCATTTCCTGCGGACCAGTCCCCATGTCCGGCGCGGGAATGTCCGAGTAGGGGCTGATGAGGGGGATAAGTTCGGAAGCATAACGGCGGGTCAGACCTTCTTTTTCGCGCATACTCAGCGTTTTAGGATCAACCAGCACGCCGCCCTTCGCACCACCGTAAGGCAAGTTGACCAGCGAGCATTTCCACGTCATCCACATCGCCAGCGCGCGCACTTCGTCCAGCGTCACATTGGTGCTATAGCGGATACCGCCTTTGGAGGGGCCCAGCACCGTACTGTGATGCACGCGGTAGCCGGTGAACATCTCCACCTGCCCGTTGTCGCGCCGCACGGGGAAGTTGACGGTGAACTCGCGGCGCGGCCAGCGCATATATTCTAGTACATTGTCGTCCAGTTGCATGTGGCGGACGGCGCGATCATACTGCGCCAGCGCGGTCTGATAGGCATTCGGAAGTTCTTCAAGCGTCTGATTGACGTTGTGATTCAGGGATACGACCATGAGAACAAGTGGCTCCTCTACTTAATTCGACAAATCCAGATAGTTGTGTTCCAAAAAAACATTGCTTTCTAGATTGAGTATAAGCGAAATAAACCTTGCAGAGAAGTAAAAAATAGTGCCGGTTAGGTAAATAGTACATAAGATCACTCAAAAATTGGGACAAATTGCACAGTGATTATTTTCATCCGACATTCAGCCAAGGCGGGTATCATAAAGGGCGACAAACCGCGAACCACGAAGGACTGAATGCTGTGGAACTGCTGCCCGAAATCCCCCCGGCAATGCTGGCTGACCGATTCAAAACGCTGCGCTATGACGAAGCTGAACAGGCGGTGGTCATCCTCAACCGTCGCAAGTACCCCTTTACTACCGAGTTCGTCACCTTGCGAACCGTCGAAGCGGTGGCGCAGGCCATCGAAGATATGACCGTGCAGGGCGGCCCGCCGCTGGCCTATGTGGCGGGATTGGGGCTGGCGATGGCGGCGCGGGATTTGCAGGCTTCTACCACGCGCCAAGCGGCCTATCTGGAACAGGTCGCCAAGCGGTTACTGGCGACCCGCCCCACCGCCGATGATCTGAACCACCTGATTCCGGCGGCGCTGAAGGTTGCACACGAGGCGCTGCGCGAAGACGGCGATCCGTTCCGCGCCACGCTGGATTATGTGAATGGCGAAATTGAGCGCGGTAACACCGTCAGCCGCCGCTGCGGGGAATATGCCGCCCGCTTGCTAAACGACGGCGACCGCATCCTCACGCATTGCATCGCGGGGGCGGCGCTGTGCTGGATGTTGTGGACAGCCAAGAAAACGGGGAAAACCGTCACGCTGGTGGGCTGCGAAACGCGCCCGTATTTTCAGGGGGCACGCCTGACCGCCGCCAGCGCACAGGAGATGGACATCCCGTTCAAACTCATCACCGACGGTATGTCCGCCCATCTGATGAGTGTGGGAGAACTGGACAAATTCATCTGTGCGGCAGATCGCATCACGCTGGACGGACATATCACCAACAAGATCGGCACGTTACAGCACGCCATCGCCGCCCATCATTTCGGCAAACCGTTCTATGTGCTGGGCTACGATGGACCGGATACACAAACTTCCACCGGAGCAGATATTCCGATTGAATGGCGCGACCCCGCTGAGATTTTTGTGGCGAAAGGCGAGGAAGGCACTGTCCGCACCGCCATACACGGTATTGACGGCTTCTACCCCGCCTTCGATGTCACGCCACCGCACCTGATTAGCGCCATCGTCACCGATCGCGGCATCTTCGCGCCTCATGCCGTGCGCGAATATCATACCGCCCGATAGCGGTCAGCCGTCGAAGCCGTTGACCACCTGCCGCACGCCGGGGACAGCCGCCACCTGCGCCAACAGCGCCGCAATATCCGTGCCGGATGGAAGTTCGCCCGCCAGAACCACCTGCCCCTGCCGGAGCAACGCGACCTTCGCTCCCGGTGGGAGCAGATGGGCGATCTGCAAGCGCAATTGCTGATCGTCCACCAGTTGCGACGCATCCACCGCCGTCACACCGAACATCTCGCGCACACGGCGCACCAGAAAATCGGTTGTACTGGGGGACATCACGTTACCGCTGAACGACACCACACCCGCCTGCACTTGCACATGGATGACGCGGTGGTCATGCGCCAACGGCGGGTAATGAGCGATCAGATGGTCAATCTCGGCGGCAATAACTTCATCTGCACGAACAAAGGCTACAGCAGTTGTGGACATGATTTTGCTCCAGTCTTAAAGATTTATTCGGTGGAAGCCTGTTTCAAATGCGGCGGCTCCCGTGCCGCTTAAATTCAATTTTCCCGTATACTCAAATTGTACAACCAATCGAGGGGAACTGAACGTGAGGCGTATCCTGCTTGGTCTTATCCTCCTGTGGCTAACCCTGAGCGCGAGCCGCGTATGGGGCGCGGAAGAAACCACCTATACCGGCACACTGAATTCTCGCCAGAAAAACGTAGACTACCCGTTGGGTTTGCAAGCGGGCGAATCGGTGCTCATCACAGCACAAGACACAGGCGGCGGGCTGGATTTGAAGGTGACGATCAAAAACGCGCTGGGGACACTGCTGGCGGAAAACGATGACCGCAGCGAAAACAACTACGATCCAGCGTTGGGCTTCACCGCCAGCAGCAGCGGCAACTACACCCTCACGGTCACGCAGTACGGCAGCGGCAGCGGGACGTTTGAAATCTCGATCACACGTGGCGAT
>CAIVEA010000275.1 GCA_903904765.1 uncultured Chloroflexota bacterium | reverse complement strand
GGCCTGCTGCATCATCTGGGCTTCACGCTCCCGCGCTTCGGCCTCGATCTGTTCGGGAGTCTTTATCTCGAAATTCGGGTCGAGCAGCAGATCGGGATTTTTGAGTTCCTTCTGCGGCAAGTCGTCCAATTTGGCAGCGGGTTTTTGCTGGACGGCGGGCGCGGGTTTGGGCGCAGCGACCTGTGCCGGAGCCGGTTTAGCAGCCTGCTGTGCAGCGGCGCGGTTGGCCTGTGCAGATGAGGCGGCGCTGGTGACGCGGTTGGTCATGCGCTGCGCCACGTCCCCCAATTTGACGTTGACGGAGAGCCGCCCCAGCAGGAACGCGATGAGGGCGGTGAAGATGATCGGCACCAGCGAACCGACGATGGTCGCCAGCAAATTCAGCACCGCCACAATCACCACGATGGCGAGCGCAATGATGACCCACTTCCGCATGGCTGCACCTCCCTGAATAGCGCGTACATACCGTTTCATGATAGCGCAGAATGGGCGCGTCCGTCCCCCGAATGCTGGGGGTGTGGGGGCAATCAGCACCCAAACTCGTTTCGGCCTATAATCCATCTACCCCGGCACACTGCGGAGAAATCGGCATGAATGACACAACGCGCACTTCCGATTCTGTCCATGCGGAGGAGACGAGTACGACCCGTATCGCCTCACTCCGTTTACGACTGCTGGCGCGTCTGGTCTGGGCGGCGGCCTTTCTGTTCTTTCTAGGGATTTTTGTAGTCAGTGTTCCTGCGTATCTAAAAAGTATGCGCTCTGGTTGCCTGTGCGACAGCACCATGATTGATAACCGTGATGGATCAATCGTGCTGCTGCCTTTTGCGGGTGGCCCGCTGGCAGGTAAGGTGTTGGAAGGGGATGTGCTGCTGGCGGTGGATGGGCAACCGCTACCTACACCCGCCACAATAGAGGATGCACGCAAGCTGCTCGATACACAGGATGCGGATACCCCGCTGGTGCTGATGGTTCGCACAGGCGGCCAACCCCCGCGTGATATTCCGGCACGCCGTTCAGCCGGATATTCTAACGTTCGTACCGGGTTGGAAGCTGGTCTTTCGCTGGACGGAGCAATCGCGGCTTCGCTGTTGCTGGAAGTGACGGTGTTTGCCGGATTTGTGCTGGTCACGCTGCTGATGGGTTGGAGGCGTTCCGATCACTGGATGGCGCTGTATACTTCGGCAGCCATTCTGGGCTTCGGGCTGACACAGGGCGGCGTGTTCGAGTTAACCCCGATCACATGGGCTGGTCTTATTCAAGCCGGTGTGCTGATCGTCAGTTACCCGATCCTGTTCATCTTCCCGGATGGGCGCATCCACCCGCGCTGGTCGCTCCTGATTGCGGTTGCATTTGCAGGCTGGACGCTGTTCATCTGGATCACACCTGTACCCATCCCGGATGTGCTGCGCGATATGATCGGGTTGGTGTTGCTGCTGATAGGGTTGGCGATTCTAGTATATCGCTATCGGCGTTTCTTCACGCCGCTTCAACGCCAGCAGACCAAGTGGGTATTGTTTGGTATCGGGGTATCCACCCTGATCGTGAACGTATACGGCGTGTTGTACTCGGTTTTGCAGGCAGGCAACGATTACATCCTATTTCGCAACTTCAGTGCGGTGGGGTATCCCCTGTCGCGGCTGACACTACTGTTCATCCCCATCACGTTCGCGTTCGCGGTCTTTCGCTACCGCCTGTGGGATATTGATCTGACGCTGAATCGGTCGCTGGTGTACGGCACAATCACGCTGCTGCTGGGTGTGGTGTTCGCAGTCGTTTTTGGGGTCGCGCAGCAGGTTTTGAGCAGCGTACTCGGCGCGCAACAGGCTGTCGCAGCAGGGGCGATCAGCGCCGCTGTCACCGCGCTGGCGTTCAATCCGACGCGCAAACGGGTGCAGCATGTGGTGGATCGGCGCATTTTCCGCCTAAACTTC
>CAIVEA010000274.1 GCA_903904765.1 uncultured Chloroflexota bacterium | reverse complement strand
GTTGGCGGTGGTGGTGGGGCGCAAGCGCACGTTCACGCCGCGCAGGGCGGTCATCGTCAAAGCATGGGTCGCGCTGGCGTGGTTTTCGATCTCCACGTTGCCGAACAGCAAAAAGGTGACATTCTGCCCCGGCAGCGTGTCCGGCAAATTGGCCTGCACCTGCATGAGTGCCACACCCCACGAACTATCGGTCAGGCTCATCGAACTGAGTTGCAGCGTCCGTATATCGGTCACGTTCGCTCGATCACCCGCCACAGTGAAGGCCAGCGTTGCGCCATCACGCGGGGTCGCTACCAACTGCACGTTGCCATAGCACGCCTGATTGCGTCCGGTATCGGTGCAGGCCGCATCCACCGCAGACAGCGCGGCGCGGACGATGGTCGGGCAGTCGGTCTGTGCGGCGGCAGTGGTGACGACGCACAGCAGCAGCACACTCAGCAGCAGGCATTGGATAGGCTTCATGGCACAACCCCCTGTTTGTTAGAGGTATTGTAATGCGATGCGGCGTTGGCTGCACGAGGGAATCGGCAACAAAAACGGGGCGCTCCCGTTGTGGGAACGCCCCGCTTATGTGCATCTGAGGTCGGCAGCGGGTTACTTGGCGTAATCCACTGCGCGGGTTTCGCGGATGACCTGCACCTTGATCTGACCGGGGTACTGCATGGTTTCCTCGATCTTGCGGTCCACATCCCGCGCCAGCTTGAGCGACGCGAACTCGTCCAGCGAGTCCGGGCGCACAATGATGCGGACTTCGCGCCCTGCTTGCAGCGCGTAGCTTTGTTCCACACCGTCGAAGCTGTTGGCGATTTCTTCCAGCGTCTTGACGCGCTTGATGTAGGTTTCGAGGCTTTCACGCCGCGCACCGGGGCGTGCGCCGCTGATCGCATCCGCCGCTTCCACGATGTAGGCTTCCACGCACTCCTGCTCCACCTCATGATGGTGGGCGGCGATGCAGTTCACCACTTTGGCATTCACGCCGTAGCGTTTGGCGAAATCTGCGCCGATCAGGGCATGCGTGCCTTCCACTTCGTGGTCAATCGCCTTGCCAATGTCGTGCAGCAGACCGCCCGCCTTCGCCAGCGTCACATCTGCGCCCAGTTCCGCCGCGATCATGCCGGCGATGTGCGCCGTTTCGATGGCGTGCGTGTGCTGGTTTTGCCCGTAGCTGGTGCGGAATTTCAGCCGCCCCAGCAGCTTGATGACTTCGGGATGCAGCCCGGGAATGCCGGTTTCGTAAGCGGCGCGTTCGCCTTCCTCGCGGATGGCGGCCTCCACTTCGGCCTTCGAGTCTTCGACCAGTTTTTCGATGCGGGCAGGGTGAATGCGCCCGTCCACCACCAGCTTGGCGAGGGCGCGTTTCGCCACCTCACGCCGCACGGGGTCGAAGCTGCTGATGGTGACAGCTTCGGGGGTATCATCCACCACCACGTCTACACCCGTCGCCAGTTCAAAGGCGCGGATGTTGCGGCCATTACGCCCGATGATGCGCCCTTTCATCTCGTCGCTGGGCAACTGCACCACGCTGACCGAGATTTCGCTGACGTGTTCGCTCGCCAAGCGTTGCACCGCCAGCGCGATCACATCGCGGGCGCGGGTGTCGGCCTCTTCGCGGGCTTCGGCTTCCACCTGCCGGATCGTCCGTGCCATATCGCTGCGGGCATCACGTTCGACGGCAGCCAGCAATTCGGTGCGGGCTTCGCCTTCGGTCATCTGCGCCACGCGCTGAAGTTCGGCTAACTTGTCGGATTCCAGTTTCTGCAAATCGTTCTGCTGCTTGTCCATGCGGCTTTGACGTTTGTTCAACGTCTGTTCGCGGAGTTCCAGTTTTTCCAGCCGCTTGTCCAAATCCTCGCGGCGGCGCTGCAAACGTTCATCCTCTTTATCCAGTTCACGCCGTCGGCGCAAACTGGTTTGCTCCACTTCATCCAGTGCGCTTTTGGATTTGTCCTCCGCCTCTTTGACGAGGCCGCGCACCCGTGTTTCAGCTTCCCCGACTAAGCGTTTGGCTTCGGCCTCGCCCTCCTCGATTCGGCTTTTCCCACGCGAATTTTGATAGCCATACAAAACGGCCACGCCGACTACCGCACCGATAATCAGTGCGATCAGTGGGACGAGAACCCCTCCTACTCCTTCCATAGTGATTTATTCCTCATCTGTTGTTGGATTCAATGGTTGAAATACCGCCGCGTCTTGCGCTTCTAACTCATCTATCAAGCGCAAAATGGTGTCCTGTGTAGTCTCCGACGAAAATCCCCGGCGCTGAAGGAATGCGGCCAACTTGAGCTTGAACTCGCGTTTGGTCAGGCCGCGCAGTTTGCGGACTTGCTTGGTGGCGGCTTGATACGCGCTGGCGCTTTCGTCCACATCGGATAGCGCCTCGCTAATCGCATCGTCCGCCACCCCTTTGCGACGCAGTTCCACTTTCAGTGCCCGTCGGCTGAGGGGTTTGAACTCGGTGCGGTTTTGCGCCCAGTAGCGGGCGAAGGCCGCATCGTCCACGAACCCCATCTCTATCAGCCGTTCGACAGCCGATTCGATCACTTCCGGTGCGAACTCTTTCGCCGCCAGATTTTGACGCACCTCGACCATGCTGCGCGGGCGGTAGCCCAGAAAGTGGGCGGCGCTCTCCACAGCTTGCTGGCGCACATCGGCTTCGCGCAGAGCGTTCACTTCGGCATCCGAAAGCCGCTGCCCTTTATGCAACCGGACGGCTTCCAATGCGCTCAACCCGAAGGCAAATTCGCCGTTCAGGTAGACGTTTACGCGGTCTTTGTTCCGCTTTTGCACTTCTAGCGCCGTGATGATTTGGTCAGGCACGGTTACGGTTATCCCCGTCAAAAAACACACACAGCCGTGGTGTGCAAACGCACCCACGGCTGTGCTTGTCTTCTCGCTCAATTCAAATCGTAACGTGCTGTACGATACGTCCCGGCAGACAGGTTTACATCACCCGCGCCTGCCCCTGTCTGATTAGTCAGGTGCGCGGGTCGCAGATGGTGGAGGTAGGTCGAACACGACCAGCGATGGCATCCAATGAGCCGAAATGCACATAATCGCTTTCACGACATCCCATAACCAAAAAACAGTACAGCCCGAGTTTTACATCCACCCAATGTTGGAGGTGGGTTTGATTACCGACAAGAGCGTTCTACAAATCCAACCGTGGTTATTCTGCACTTTTTGATACCACTAATGACTATTATGCACAATTTAACAGAATACACAACTATCTAAAACTGCTGATGCCAGTTCATTTTTGGAAGGGTAAATAGGTGCGGGCTAGGGGAGAATGAGGGGCGTGACGGCTCAGATTTCGGCGAGGGGGACGACCTGAGCAGGTAGTATGAGGGTAAAGGTAGACCCTTCTCCGAGTTGGCTAGAAACGCTGATGTCCCCACCCATCAGCCGTGCCAGACGGCGCTGATGACCAGCCCCAGCCCTGTGCCACCGTATTTCTGTGCGGTGGTCGCTTCTGCCTGATTAAATTCTTCAAACAGGTGGCTCAACTGTTCCGGCGAGATGCCGATGCCACAGTCAATCACCTCGAACTTGATCTGTTTGGGGAAATCCATGCTGCTGACTACCACCCGCAGATGGTCTTTATCGGTGAACTTGTTGGCGTTGCTCATCAGATTGAACAGAATCTGGCGGGTTTTGGTCATATCGGTGGTCATCAGGCCGATAGTATCCGGGCAAGAAACCTCCAGACGATTCCCTTTTTTCTCCACCAGCGGCATGATGGTCATCGCCACATCGCGCACCAGCAAGCGCACATCCACCGTTTCCAGATACAGGTTCATTTTGCCCGCCTCGATCTTGGACAGGTCGAGGATGTCGTTGATGAGCAGGAGCAAGTGGTTGGCGGCGTATTGGATTTTCTTCAGGTCGGACGCATATTCGTCACGGCCTTCTTCCAGCATTTGCTCCTCAATCAGTTCACTATAACTGATAACTGCGTTGATGGGTGTACGCAATTCGTGGCTCATGCTGGCGAGGAGGCTGCTTTTGGCGTGGGTGGTTTGCAGTGCGGCATCGCGGGCATTCACCAGTTCGGTTGCGATGGTGTTGAATGCCAGCGCCACTTGCGCCAGTTCATCATCGCTGGCGACGGCGAAGGATTGTTTGGTATCCCCGCGCACCATGCGCTGTGAAGCGTCATTAAGGCTGCGAATGCTCTGATTGAGCGAAAAATAGAAGCCGAGGAACAGATACAGCGTAGTGCCGATTGCCAGCAGCGCCACCGCCGCCGATAGCACCCGTTGAACCTGATAACGTTCGATGCGGGTGGTCAGCAGGTTATCCAGTGCTGGCGAAACGAGATTGTACAACTCGAAAGCGCGAGAGATGGTGGCTGACGACGCTTGATAGAACTCCGCCGGGGCGATGTTCACCGGAACCGAGTCGCCGCTGAAGGGTGTGCCACTTTTGTCCTGCAAAAACGACTGATTGAGCAGGATGAGCAGATTATCGGTGGCGAGCGTGTAGTTGTTCAGCACCGGATTCACTTGTGCAGCCAGCGCCGGATTGCTGCTGAAAGCGTAGGCCAGCCCTTCCAGATTGGCGCGGACAGTAGAACGTACCAGCCCGGAATACAGGACGATCTGGGTGCGCGTATCGCTATCCACTTCGCCCCGCAGGGTTGCTTGCAGCGCGATGGTACGCAGGTAGCTCATATATTTCGTCACCAGTGGCAGTTTGGTGATGAGCGTATCCATCAGGTAGTAGCTGCCAATTTCGGGGTCGAGAATCAGGTTGGAATGATTGCCGATGACAGTCATCAGGCGCAGGATGCGGTTGCTGAGGGCGGCGTGGGCATTTTCCACCGCCAGCAGCGACATATTCTCTACATTTCCGTCCAGCACTTTCCAACCGTTTTTGACGATTTCCCACTCGTCAGACGCTTGCAGCAGCCCTCCATAGCGTGCATCTATCTCGTCTAGCGTTGCAATGCGGGTTTCGACATCGGTTTCTTCTGCGGCCAGCGCCTCGCGGAAACTGTCACCATTGCTGAGTACAGCTATGCTCAGGGCGGCATGGTGCTGCACATGCTCTAGCAGGTCGAGTGCTGCTTTGTTGTAGACCAACCCGACCTGCTCATGCGAAGCGAAGCGAATATCCACATTCAGAATGGAATAGAACTGAATCATCACCACCAGCAGCGGCAGGAGCAGCAGCAACCCGATTAAGATGAATTTCTGCGGGTAGCGCAGGCGATTCATAATGCCGACAGCCGGTTTGAACAGGGCGTTCATCGGCTGATGGGCATGCTGCTGACTCATATTCCCTCTGATGGGTTTTGAACAAAACTATTTCTATTTTGCCTCATTTTTTACACTTTTTCTAGTAACAGCAAGAAAAGGGAGTGTCTAAAACCATGGACAATGATAGAATAGAGGGATGAACACATGCCCCTATTGTCAAGCGACCACGAAACAGCATAAGAACGGACGAACTGAGTCCGGCAGCCAGCGCTATAAATGCCAGCACTGCGGGCGGCGCTACAGCCCAGAGGCGAAAGTGCATGGTTACGACGAAAGTATCCGCCAGCAAGCCGTCAAACTCTACAGCGACGGGATGAATTTTCGGCGAATTGCGCGACACTTGGGGGTCAATCACCAAACGGTCATCAACTGGGTCAATGCGTACAGCGCCCAACTACCGCCCAAGCCGCCGCAACCCACCGAGGTCGGCGTGGTGGAGTTGGATGAGCTGTATACGTTTGTCGGGAAGAAAAAAACCGTGTCTACCTCATGACCTTGGTGGATCGTCACTCCAGCTGCATTCTGGCGTGGCGGGTAGACGGAGAACGGAGCGAAGCGCTTTTGCAGGCGATGGTCGATGAAGCGCCCCAAGCCAAGTTCTACTACAGCGACTTGTTCGCTACCTACCGCACCTTGGTTTATACCCCTGGTCGTTACACACCTATGCCGGATAAGAGCGAAACGTACCGCGTCGAAGGCGACAACGCCGAGTTGCGTCACTATCTGGCGCGCCTTGCTCGTCGCTCCCGCTGTTTTTCCCGCTGTATTCATGCCTTGCGTCGCGCCGTCAAACTGTTTGTCTATCTCTGGAATTGTCGTCAACTCTATCGTTTACGTTATCCCCACTACCCTGCTCATCTCATTCAGTTCGTATGCTCATGATATTAGACACTCCCCAAGAAAATATAGGTTTGCAATGGCAT
>CAIVEA010000273.1 GCA_903904765.1 uncultured Chloroflexota bacterium | reverse complement strand
TCACCTGCGCGGGGACAGGCACTTCAAACAGGTTAGAAATCGTCTGGTCAACCGCGTTCAGATTCATCTGAACGATTTCTTCACCCTTTTTACCGTAGGTCTTTTCAATCGAGTGCTTGATCTCGGCAATTGCCTCTTCACGCGGCAGTACACCCGAAATAGCGAAGAAGCACACCTGCATCACAGTATTGATACGCCCCGTCATGCCGCTTTCACGCGCCACACGATACGCATCAATCGTGTAAAACTTCAACTGCTTTTCAATCATCTGCTGCTGCACAGGACGCGGCAACCGATCCCAGAGTTGCTCAACCGGCACAGGCGAGTTCAGCAGGAACACGCCGCCCGGAACAGCATCACTCAGCATATCGTACCGCTCGAGGAATCCCGGCTGATGACAGGCAACAAAGTTCGCCTTCGTCACCAGATAGTTCGAGCGAATCGGGTCGGGGCCAAACCGCAGATGCGAAACCGTCATCGAACCCGACTTCTTCGAGTCGTAGACAAAATAGCCCTGCGCGTAGTTCGGTGTATTCTCACCGATGATCTTGATCGAGTTCTTGTTCGCGCCCACCGTGCCGTCTGCGCCCAGACCGTAAAACACCGCCCGTACCACCGTATCCGGTTCTACCGAGAAAGCCGGATCAAAATCGAGACTGGTATTGGACACATCGTCCAGAATACCAACTGTAAAATGATTCTTCGGCTTGGCCTGCGCCAGATTGTCATAAACAGCCTTAATCATCGCTGGCGTGAAATCCTTCGACGACAGACCATAGCGCCCACCCACTACACGCGGCAGTACGCCATTCGACCATTCCTCATGCAGCGCCGCGATTACATCCAGATATAGCGGTTCACCTGCGCTCCCCGGTTCCTTCGTGCGATCCAGCACCGCGATACTCTTGACACCCGCAGGCAGCGCCGCCACCAACCGCCGCATATCCAGCGGACGGAACAAGCGCACCTTCAGCAAACCCACCTTCTCGCCACGAGCATTCAGGTAATCTACCGTCTCATGTGCCGCTTCACAGCCCGACCCCATCATAACAATGACACGATCGGCATCCGGTGCACCATGATATTCAAAGAGCTGATACTGCCGACCCGTGATCGCGGCGAACTGATCCATAGCCGCCTGAACCATATCCGGGCAAGCATCATAGAACGGGTTGACCGTCTCACGCGCTTGGAAGTACGTATCGGGATTATGCGCCGTACCGCGCAGCACCGGATGATCGGGTGACAGGGCGCGGGTGCGGTGTTCCAACACCTTATCGTAGTCAATCATGGACAGCAAATCACTATCCACCAGCGGTTGAATCTTCAATACTTCGTGCGATGTGCGGAAGCCATCGAAAAAGTGTACAAACGGAACCCGCGACTTCAATGTAGCTGCCTGCGAGATCAGCGCGAAGTCATGCGCTTCCTGCACTGAAGCCGAGGACAACATTGCCCAGCCCGTCGAGCGTGCCGCCATCACATCACTGTGATCGCCGTAGATCGAAAGCGCCTGTGCCGCCAACGACCGCGCCGCAATATGGAACACGGTCGAGGTCAATTCACCCGCGATCTTATACATATTCGGGATCATCAGCAACAGACCCTGCGACGCGGTGAAAGTCGTCGCCAGCGCACCTGTCTGCAACGCACCGTGAATCGCGCCTGCCGCGCCACCTTCGCTCTGCATTTCCACAACCTGCGGCACAGTCCCCCACAGGTTCGGTTGCTGCTGCGAAGCCCACTCATCTGCCCACTCCCCCATCGCTGACGACGGAGTGATGGGGTAAATGGCGATCACTTCCGCCAGCTTATACGCGACACGGGCAACTGCCTCGTTCGCGTCCAGCGTAATAAACTCACGTTCACTCATGTTGAAATTTCTCCCAATTCGCCCAGTTGCTACAGAGTGCCAGATGACCACCAACTGTCATCTAGCAAGTCGCTTCTTAGCCAAGACCCATCCTACCGAAATATCGGCATGTACACCTTGTCATCATGCGACACTTGCACCTCTTCTACCAGTGATGTCTGTAATCCGTATGGGGTAGCATTTGTCGGCATTCCCCATTCGTGACATTATTCACAAATACACCTGATATTCAGCCATGACGTAAGATGAGCAAGAAAGATATGCTTAAACTGCATTGTGGTTCTTCACCAGAAACATTGGGAGTCACCAGATGGCGAACGAAAAAGTAGTTCTTCCCTCGGACGACAAACGATGGCGAATTGTGAATGCAACTATGCGCCGTCATGGATATTCACCAGATGCCCTCATTGAAACCCTGCACACCGTACAAGAAGCATTTGGGTATCTCGACAGCGTATCATTGCATTTTGTCGCTAAAAACTTGAGCGTCCCACTCAGCCGCGCCTACGGCGTAGCCACTTTCTATAACTTCTTCACCCTGAAACCGCAGGGCAAGCACACCTGTGTGGTCTGCCTCGGTACAGCCTGCTACATTAAGGGTGCTGCCGAAGTGATAGCGGCCATTCAGCAAGAAAACGGTATCAAGCCCGGCGAAACCACACCTGACAAAAAGATTTCGCTTCTGGTCGCCCGTTGCTTCGGAGTATGCGGCCTAGCCCCGGCTGCCGTGCTGGATGGTGAAGTCGCCGGCAAGATCACCCCCTCTGAAATGGTCGAAAAGCTGCGAAAGTGGGATTAAGCTATGTTCGTCGAAGATATTCACAAACTCGCGGAACAAGAACTCGAATCGCGCAACACGCTCCAAAACCGCATCCGCGTGTGTACCGGTACAGCTTGCCTCTCGGCACATAGCGACCAACTCCGGCAGGCCTTCGAGAACGAAGCCAAAGCACACGGGATGGAACACACCTGCAAAATCACAGGCGGCGGTTGCAACGGCCTGTGTGCCGCTGGCCCGATGGTGCTGGTCGAACCCGGTAACATTTGGTATCAAGGCGTAACCCCTGACGATGTGCCAGAAATCATGCAAAATCTGGACAAGAAGCCCGTTGAACGGCTGCTTTGCAACCCGCAAGACCCGTTCTTTGCGCGTCAGACCAAACTTGTCCTGAACCACCTCGAGGACATTGACCCTGAACGCCTCGAAGACTATCTGGCAGTCGGCGGCTATGACGGCCTGCTGATCGCCCTCAATGAAATGACTCCAACTCAGGTCGTGGAAGCCATCACCAAAAGCGGTCTGCGTGGGCGCGGCGGCGCGGGTTATCCCACTGGCCTGAAATGGGGTACGGTTGCCAAAGCAGTCGGCTCGCCCAAGTACGTCATCTGCAATGGTGACGAAGGCGACCCCGGCGCGTTCATGGATCGCAGCCTGATGGAATCCAACCCCCATGCCATCATCGAAGGTATGGCGATTGCAGCTTACGCTGTTGGCGCTAATCAGGGCTATATCTACGTCCGTGCTGAATATCCGCTGGCTATTCAACGCTTGCAAACCGCAATCAAGCAGGCGGGCAAACACAACCTGCTCGGCGACAATATCGCGGGTACGCCCTTCAGCTTCAAGCTGGACATTCGCCTCGGCGCAGGCGCGTTCGTCTGCGGCGAAGAAACCGCCCTCATTGCCTCCATCGAAGGCAAGCGCGGAAGCCCGCGTCCACGTCCGCCCTACCCTGCTTCATCCGGTCTGTGGGGTCGCCCCACGCTCATCAACAACGTCGAAACCGTTGCCAACATCCCCATCATCATCAACAAGGGCGCGGCATGGTTCGCCAATATCGGCACGGAAAAGAGCAAAGGGACGAAAGTCTTTGCGCTCACCGGACGCATCACCTACACCGGCCTGATCGAAGTGCCAATGGGCATGACCCTGCGCGAGATCATCAACGACATCGGTGGCGGCATCCCCGACGGGCGGCGCTTCAAAGCCGTGCAGACGGGCGGGCCTTCGGGCGGCTGCATTCCAGAGCAATATCTGGATATGCCAGTGGATTACGAGTCGCTGGCGAAAGTCGGCTCGATCATGGGTTCTGGCGGCATGATCGTCATGGACGACACCTCCTGCATGGTAGATGTCGCCAAATACTTCATGGAATTCTGCATGTCCGAATCCTGCGGCAAGTGTGTTCCCTGTCGCGTTGGCACATCCCAGATGTACCGCATCCTCGACAAAATCACCACCGGCACCGCCACGATGGATGACCTCGCCCTGCTTGAAGAATTGTGCGACATGGTGTCCAGCACCAGCCTGTGTGGGCTGGGGCAGGCGGCACCCAACCCTGTCAAGAGTACGCTCAAATTCTTCCGGGATGAATATATGACGCACATCGTAGATAAGCGATGCCCCGCCGGGGTCTGTAAGATGAAACACGCGGAGGTAGCGCGATGACCAACGTAGTAACCCTCAAGATAGACGATCACGATGTCAGCGGACGCGATGACGAAACCATCCTCCAGCTCGCGCGTGAGAACAACATCCCCATTCCCACGCTCTGCCATTTGGAAGGCTTGAGCAACATTGGCGCTTGCCGCCTATGTTTGGTCGAAATCAAGGGAATGAACAAGCTACTTCCCGCCTGCGTCGCCAAAGTGCAAGAGGGCATGGAAGTCTATACCAACACCGAACGCTTGCAGAAATACCGCCGCACCATCCTCGAAATGTTGTTCGCCGAAGGCAATCACATTTGCTCGGCCTGCGTCTCCAACGGACGCTGCGAACTGCAAACGCTGGCGCAGAAATTGGGTATGGATCATGTCCGCCTCGAATATCGCTACGATAACCGCACGGTAGATGCCTCGCACGAACGCTTTGGTTTGGACTACAACCGCTGCGTCCTGTGTACCCGCTGCGTCCGCGTCTGTGATGAGATCGAAGGCGCACATACGTGGGACGTGATGGGGCGCGGTGTCGAATCTCGCGTCATCACCGACATGCACCAGCCTTGGGGCGAATCGGACACCTGTACCAGTTGCAGCAAGTGTGTGCAGGTCTGTCCTACGGGCGCATTGTTCGAAAAGGGCAAATCCGTTGCCGAAATGACCAAGCGGCAGGGCTTCTTGGTCTACCTGACATCCATGCGAGGAGGCCACAAATGAGCAAAATCAAACTAGCAACAGTCTGGATGGATGGCTGTTCGGGCTGTCACATGTCCTTCCTCGACATTGATGAACGCTTGCTCGCACTGGCCGATCAAATCGAACTCGTCTACAGCCCGCTGGTGGATCACAAAGAGTTTCCGCACGGGGTAGATGTCACCATCGTCGAAGGGGCAGTCAGCAGTGAAGAAGACCTCGAAAAAATCAAGCGTATACGCCATCGCACCAAAATTCTCGTCTCGTTGGGCGATTGCGCTGTAACCGGGAACGTTCCCTCCATGCGTAACCCCTTCGGCGTAAAAGCGGTGCTGGAACGCGCCTATCTGGAACCTGATCTGCTCAATCCGCAGATTCCCAACGTCGTTGTGCCGCCTCTACTGCCTTTCGCCCGTCCCTTGCACACCGCCGTCAAAATTGATGTGTTCGTGCCGGGATGTCCGCCATCGGCAGACACCATTTTCTACGCAGTCAGTGAACTACTGGCGGGTCGCATGCCGGATTTGAGCCATTTGACGCGGTTCGGCGCATAGGAGATACATCATGAGCCGACAAATCACCATTGATCCTGTGACCCGAATCGAAGGTCATGCCAAAATCACCATCCAGTTGGATGACGCGGGTCAGGTACAAGACGCACTTTTCCACGTCACCCAGTACCGGGGCTTCGAGAAGTTCTGCGAAGGCCGTCCCTTCCACGAGATGCCCTCGCTCATGGCACGCACCTGCGGCATCTGCCCGGTCAGCCACCTGATCGCCGGCGCGAAAGCCTGCGACGCGCTGCTAGCCGTCCGTGTACCCGCAACGGGCATCAATCTTCGCAAGATCATGAACCTTGCCCAGATCGCGCAATCCCACGCCCTCAGCTTCTTCTACTTGTCTGCGCCAGATTTGCTGCTCGGCATGGATGCCGACCCCGGTCAGCGCAATATCTTCGGAATCGCCGCTGCCAACCCCGAAATGGCGCGGGATGGGGTCAAACTCCGTCAGACCGGGCAGAAGATTATCGAACTACTGGGCGGCAAGCGCGTCCATCCCAATTGGCCAGTTCCGGGCGGCGTGAGTTCCCCCCTGACCGCCGAAAAACGCGACCAGATGCTGACCATGCTGCCGGAAGCC
>CAIVEA010000272.1 GCA_903904765.1 uncultured Chloroflexota bacterium | reverse complement strand
CGTCCGGGGGGCAGGCGGGACGGTGCTGGCAGTCTCAGAGGCGGTGCTGCGTCACGCGGCGGATACCCAGCAGCCACAGGGTGTGGTGGCGGCCTTCGCCATGCCTGCGCCGCGTTTGCCCGCGCAGCCCCGCGCCGTGCTGATTCTGGATGCCTTGCGCGACCCCGGCAACCTCGGCACGATTTTGCGGACGGCGGCGGCGGCGGGCGTGGAGACCGTGCTGCTCGCGCCGACCTGTGTAGACCCCTACAATCCCAAAAGTTTGCGTGCCGGCATGGGGGCGCATTTCCGTGTGCCGCTGGCGCAGCGCGATTGGGACGAAATCGCATTATACTGTTCGCAGCATAGCGTGTATCTGGCGGACGGCGCGGGCGATCTGACGTATGACCGCGCCGACTGGTCTGGGCGCTGGGCGCTGGTAATCGGCGGCGAGGCGCATGGCGCGGGCGGCGAAGCCTTCCGGTTGGCGCAGCACCGCATTCGCATCCCGATGGCTGCGGATACCGAGTCGCTTAATGCGGCTGTGGCGGCGGCTGTCATCTTATTCGAGGCGCGTAAATACGGATGAAACGTTACCTGCTTCTTCCGCTACTGCTCATGCTCACTTTGTGGGTGCTGATGCTAGTTTCGGTTGGGGTGGGGCGGGTGCTGGGACGTGCGCCGGATGGCCTGTACGCGCAATCCGATTGTGTGCTGCCCTGCTGGAACGGCATCCTGCCCGGTCAGACTCCGGCGCAGGCGGCGGACGGAATCCTCAAAACTCTCGGCTACACCCTCCACGACTCGCGCAAAGACCCTGCCAACAGCCTGCCGAATCAGATCACTTACGATGCGCCCGCCGGAGCAACCGTCTGTCAGGTGGGCATCAGCCGTGCGCGGGGTGTCGTGCCGATTGTCAGCGATCTCACGCTGCGGGTGTGCGATGAAGCACCGCTGGGGCATGTGATGGACATGCTGGGCGAACCGGAGAGTTTCGTGCCGTATGTCTCGATGATGACCTATGCGCGGGGTGCGGTCAGCGTGATTTTGCGCTCCGAATGGTGTGACCGTCCGGTTTCCCCCCACAGCCCGATATTGTTCCTCAGCCTCGCCCTACCCGTGAGCGCCGCGCCACAGTCCGCCGCGCTGCGTTCGGAGCAAGCGACCGGCGGTGATGAGGCAGGTCTGTTGTCCTCGCAAATCCCGTGGCGCGGTTTCTTACCCCTGTGGCGCTATGCCCAGTTATACCCGGATCGTGTCTTGTGCTAGGGGTTGTCCTTCGTGCGGGCGGCGTGCTGCTGCTGCTGATCGGCATAAGCGCGGTGACGCTGGTGCTGCTGGTGCGCCTTCAGCCATTCCCCCTGACGGATTTTACTGCCGACTGCGCGGGGCAGGTGGGGCGCTGCTGGCGTGGCATCACGCCCGGTCAAACCTCGGTGCGCGAGGCCGAAAATATCCTTCAGGCGAATGGCTACAGCAAGCAGATGAAGGGTGTCACGGGTGTGGAACTGCAAGACCGCATGTTACCCTACCGTCTGGAGGGCGCGTCCCCCGCCTGCGTGGATGTGTATTTCGGCTATCAGATCGTGGGCGTTCGCACCGTGATTCTATTCTGCCTCGGCATGCGCGTGGGGGATGTGCTGCTGGCGCTGGGCGAACCCGAACTGCGCGTGAGCTACGGCATACTGGGCGAGGATTGGCTGTACGAACGGCTGACCGTGCGCCTGACCGAATCGCTAACTGACCCCTTCGCGCCAATTGACCACATCCGCCTCGTGCTGGATCGTGTCCCGTATGCGCGGAACGGCGCAGCATGGCGCGGGCTGCTGCCGCAGTGGAAATACTGCCAGCTTGAACCGGCTTACCCCGCCTGCTAGATAATAAAACAGGGGCATGGTGGTTTTGCCATGCCCCTGCGGGAGTTCCTAAGCCGTTGCGCGGCGTTAGAAGTTAATCATGTGCCCTTCGAGGCCGTGCGCCGCTTCCTTGATGGCTTCGCTCAGCGTCGGGTGCGCGTGAACGTTGCGGGCGATTTCTTCCGGCGTGAGTTCCGCCAGCCGCGCCAGCGTCAGTTCCGGCAGCAGTTCGGTCACATCGGGGCCGATCATGTGCGCGCCCAGCATTTCGCCGTACTTCTTATCGCTGATGAGCTTGACGAAGCCCGTCGCATCGCCCAGCCCGTGTGCCTTGCCGTTGGCCTGAAACGGGAATTTGGCGACGTTGATTTCGTAGCCCTTATCCCGCGCCTGCTTCTCGGTGTAGCCGAAGCTGGCGATCTGCGGCTGGCAGTAGGTGGCGCGGGGCATCATGTCGAAGTCCAGTTCGGCACTGGGCGCACCCGCGATATTCTCGGCAGCGATCACACCCATCGCTTCCGCCACATGCGCCAGCATCAGCTTGGCGGTCACATCGCCGATGGCGTAGATGTGCGGCACATTGGTCTGCATCTTGCTGTTGATGGCAATCGCACCGCGATCGGTCAGCTTCACGCCGGTCTTTTCCAGCCCGTAGCCTTCGGTGCGTGGTTTGAAGCCGATGGCCTGCATCACCTTATCGGCCTCCAGCGTGACGGTCTTGCCGTCCGGCGGGGTGACGGTCACACGCACGTTCGCGCCTGTGTCCTCGATCTTCTCGACCTTCGTCCCGGTCATAATCTTGATGCCGTAGCGTTCGTACTGTTTACGCAGTTCTGCCGAGACTTCTTCATCTTCCAGCGGAACCATGCGATCCAAAAATTCGATGATGGTCACATCCACGCCGAAGTTGCTCATCACGTAGGCAAATTCCGCGCCAATCGCGCCCGCGCCGGCAATGATGATGCTCTTGGGCAGGTTGGCTTCCATGATCTGTTCTTCGTAGGTCACGACACGCCCGCTGAGCGACGAGCCGGGGATCAAGCGGGTGGTCGCGCCCGCCGCGATAATCAGGTTCTTGAACTTGAGCGTCTCTTCGCCGCCCGCGTTCAGCTTGACGGTCAGATTGTGGGCATCCGTGAACGTCCCCACGCCTTCAAACTCGTCAATCTTGTTCTTACGCATCAGGAAGTGAACGCCCTTGACGCGGCCATCGGCCACGCGGCGGCTGCGCTTGTGCGCCTCGCCAAAGTCGAACGTGACCTCGCCCGTGACCTTGATGCCGAAGGTCTTGGCCTCGTGCTTGAAGATGTGCGCCAGTTCCGCGTTGCGCAGCAGCGCCTTGGAGGGGATGCAGCCTACGTTCAGGCACACGCCACCCCAATACTGCTTTTCGACAATGGCGGTTTTCAATCCGAGCTGGCTGGCGCGGATGGCTGCCACGTAACCGCCCGGCCCTGCGCCGAGCACGACGACATCGTATTCTTTCGCCATGAGTTTGTTCTGTCCTTCGGATGGTTATCTTTTTTGAGATGCGTTCAAGTCTACCCTACGCACCCCGCGAATCAAAGACGCGGTACGCGGGGCTGGACTTACCGCTTTGGCTGTTCCCGCCCCGCGCTGGCGAACGCTATAGCGACGCTACCCGCCTTTGCCGCCGCCGTTACCGTTTCCGTTTCCGCCGCCGCCAGCGTTGCCGCCGCCGTTGTCACCACCGCCCTCGCCGTTGTTCCCACCACCGTTGTCACCACCGCCCCCGCCAGAGTTGCCACCGCCGTTGTTATCGCTGTTACCGTTGTTGCCTTTGTCGTCGTTGGCATTGCTGCCAGCGTTCCCATTGCCGTTCCCGCCAGCATTGCTATTGCCGTTGCCGCCGGCGTTGCCATTCCCCTGCCCGTGATTGGCGTTCCCGTTGCCATTCCCCTTGCCGTTTTCGTTGCAGTCCGGCAGCGGGTCTTCGCCGCACAAGGGTTGCTTGTTCCAGCGATGCGACTGAATTTGCTGGCGCAGCGTCCGCAGTTCAACAAGAGTGAGGCCGGGCGCAACCTCGATCTGGCGCTTGAGCAAGCCGAAAGGCAGGTTTTCCAGTGCGGGGAAATGGTCAGCATACGAGTCGGGTATAGCAGGCGAACCTGATGGCTTCAACAGGCCGGGCGCGTTCGCATCCTCGGTCATCGGAACAGTGACGCTCGTGCCGGGGACAATCACCTGCTGCGATCCGTCCACTTCCACATAGGCCGCGCCTTCTAGCGTACTGACACGCATGCCGTGCCGGGCATCGGCCTGAAAGAACACGGTTGAACCCATCTGCACATCCACACCGTTCACGCTGAACTGCACCTGTCCCACACCTTGCGGAGTCTGTACTAGCATCCCGCTTTCGGGCGCTTCGGCGCACTGGGCATCCCCGCCGCCTGTCTTGAGGTAGAAAGCTTGCATCGGGGTCAATTCCGCCGCGTTATCGCCGCTGACGGCATTCGTCACCTGCACATCTCCGAACAGCAGGAAGGTGACGTTTTGACCGGGGAGCGTGTCCGGCAGGTTGGCTTGCAGGCGCATGACCACTACGCCCCAATTGCCGCTGGTGACATCCATTGGCGAAAGGGTCATCTGCTGGATGTTCGCCACATTTTCGATGTCGCCGCTGGTGTCGAAGTGAAATTCCGTCACATCCGGCTGTGGTTGAGCAGTTAGAAGGATGTTGCCATAGCAGGCCTGGTTGCGTCCGGTGCTGGCGCAGAACGAGTCGGCGGTGCTCAAGGCCTGCTCGACGATCTGTGGGCAGATGTTATCCTGCGCGGCAAGGACGGTGGGAGCGAGACAAATGAGGAGGCTGATAATGAGCCATTTAGCAGGGATGTACATAGCGATGACCTCAGAGTGTTTGCAAATATAATATTACGATGTGTAATCAGTATAAAAGATGCAAACACGAATTGCTACAGCCATCGTATACAGGCGAACAGGGCATCAAATGAGATGCCCTGTTCGCGCTGGCGCATTAGCCCCCGGATGGCGGCGGCGGCAATTGCGGGTCGGATGGCGGCGGGGGCGGTTGCTGATCGAACGAGGGCGGTGGCGAGGCTTCCCCGTTCGGCCCCGGTGGTGGGCAGAAGGGGCGCGTCTCGCTGGCGGGCAGCGGTGGGTCATTCGGTCCCGGTTGATAGACGCAGGGACGGTTATCTATCATGCCGGGATTGTGCGGCTCTGGCGGGACAGGCGTGGCGCAGAAGGGGCGCGTTTCGTTGGGCGGCATAGTCGGTGCGCCCGGCCCCGGTTCGGTCACACATGGGCGGTTATCCACAATGCCGGAATTGGGCGGCGGTGTGGTTTCGGCGCACAGCGGGCGCTTGTCGTTCGGTGAACGTGGCGGGAACACGCAATCGCGCTGGAGATTATCCCCGATAGACGACAGGTCGAACTTGTCACACGAAGGGAACGGGTCTTCGCCGCACAGGGGCGTGCCGTCGCGCAAATGGTCTTCGATCTGCTGCCGCAGCGCCGTCACTTCATCTTCGCTCAAAGGTGGTGCCAGTTGAATCTTGCGTTCCAGCAGATCAAACGGCAGCGCCTTCAGGAAATCTATCCGTTCGCCATACGATTCGGGCAGTTCAGGCAGACCAGCGGGCGCAAATCCTTCGGGGTCATCATCCCGCGCCCTCAGCGGAATGCGTACCCACGTCCCCGGCACGATCACCTGCCGTTCGCCTTCGGACTGCACGTAAGCTGCACCTTCCAGCGTGCTGACGCTCATGCCTTGTTCCGCGTCCGCCTGAAAGAACACGGTTGAACCCATCTGCACATCCACGCCGTTCACGCGGAACTGCACTTCACCCACGCCCTGCGGGGTTTGCACCAGCATCCCGCTTTCGGGCGCTTCCACACACTGAGAATCGCGCAGGCCGGTTTTCAGGTAGAAGGCTTGCATGGGGGTCAGGTTGTTTGCCCCATCAGCGGGGGTGGCGTTCGTCACCTGCACATCCCCGAACAGCAGGAAGGTCACATTTTGCCCCGGCATGGTGTCCGGCAGATTGGCCTGCAACCGCAGCAGCGCTACGCCCCATTGTCCGCTGGCGGTATCCATACCGGAGAGCGTCATTTGCTGAATGTCGGTCACGTTAGCGAGGTCGCCTGCTGCGCTGAAGGTGAAGTCCGTCACGTTCGGCTGCGGAATGGCGCTCAAATTCACGTTGCCATAGCAGGCTTGATTGCGTCCGGTGTTCGCGCAGACAGAATCGGCGGCGGCCAGCGCCTGCTGGACGATTTGCGGGCAGGTGGGGTCTTGCGCCAGCAGCACCGTCGGCGCGAGGCACAGCAGCAGCGCCGCAATCAGCCATTTCAAACGAGGGGACATGAATGCACCTTTATTTCTTTGCCCGCTTAGGGATTCGGGACGAGCAGCGTCAGCCGCATGGCTTCGTCATCTACCTTGATCGTACTCAAATCCTGATCGGGGCCAAGTCGTTCGCGCAGGGTCGCATCCAACGCACCCAGCATCGCCAGCATGAAATCGCCCGTGACCACGTTCACATAGGCTTCGGGCGGGGCTGGCGCGTTGGTCACAATGTCGCCTAAGCCGATGGTGGCAAAATCCCCCGTGAGAATGACCGACACGAACACGCTGCCTGTGATGAAGGCTTCGCCGCCCAGCGCGGTCAGTTCCACGTTCATTCCGTCCGGCACGAAATCGATCACCGCCCGCTGAATCGAAGGATAGGCGCTCAACTGCGTATTCAGCGCCTCCTGAAACTGCGCTTGCGTGATGACCACATCCGCCAACTGCTGCGGCGTGGTCGGTGGCAACGTCCCCAACGGCGGCGGGGTGAGCGTCATGAACTTGGGCTGCTCCAGCACCGCTTCGGTAGCCGTCCCGATGGCTGCCAGCGTTGGCTCGACGGTGGGTAGCAACGTGGCGGTGGCGCGGGGCGGCAGCGTGGGTTCGGGCGTGTCGGTGGGCGTAGAGGTGATGGTCGGTGTGAGTGTTTCCGTCGGGGTGGCGCTCGGTTGCGGCGTGTCGGTGACAGTGGGCGGCAGCGTGACCGTTGCGGTGGGGGTCAAGCTGGGCAGCACGGCCAGCGTGGGCAGGGCAGGTTCGGGGGGGGCGGGCTGGCAGGCGGTCAAGAGCGCCAGCAGGAACAGCGGCAGCAGCCAGCGTAGGCGCATCACGGGTTATCCTCCAGCAAGTGAAACCGTTCTGTGCTGTAAACCGCCGTATCCCCCTGCGGGTTACGGGTTAGGTCGAGATGAACCTTCACCCTTTTTCCTCTCCCTCATGGCGAGGGACTTCAGAATCGCG
>CAIVEA010000271.1 GCA_903904765.1 uncultured Chloroflexota bacterium | reverse complement strand
GAGCAGTTCGCGCAGGGTGATATGTTCGCCGCGAAGGGTTTTGGCGGCACGGGTGAGCGTTTCGGCGAGCGTGGTTTCGGGGTTATGCAGGTTGGCAGAGGTCACAGTACATTACTCCTGTTTTATCGTTACACTATAAATACGTATCATTACGGTAAAAGAAAGATGGTCGGGAACGCCCCGACCATCTTGGTCTACAGACAGGGTTAGTTGCTTTCGGAAGTGGCAGCGCCGCGTCCGAGCATCTTCATCAGGGAGTTACGCAGCGATTCACGGCTTTCCGGTTCTTTGAGCAGGTGGTAGATGCCGGGCGCAACTGAGATCAGGATGATGAGGAAGATGATCGGCAGCAGGTATTTGTCCACGTTTTCCGGGCCGATGACTTCCGCGAGGAAATATCCGGCCAGCGTTACGCCGACAGCCCACAGCAGGCCACCGAACAGGTTGAAGCTGAGGAAGCGGCGATATTCCATGTTGCCGATGCCGGCGACGATGGGCGCAAAGGTGCGGATAACGGGCACGAACCGCGCCAGCACAATCGCTTTGCCGCCATGTTTTTCGTAGAACTCCTGCGCTTTCACCACGTTTTTCTTGCTGAACAGCATCGAGTCTTCGCGCTGGAACAGACGCGGTCCCACTTTGTGCCCGAAGGCGTAGCCCACGCTGTCACCCGTTACGGCTGCAATGAAACAGCCAAGGAGCAGGACAGGCAGCGAAAAGAAAGGGTTATCGGCGGGTAGGTTGAACTTGACGAGGATTTCTTGACTGGCGGGCGAGGCCAGAAAACCGGCTGTGAATAGCAGGCTGTCACCGGGGAGGAAGAACCCGATCAGCAGACCGGATTCCGCGAAGATAATTCCGAAGATGATGATGTAGCCGAGGGTCGGCCCAAACTTGATGATGAACTCGATCATGTATCCTCTTGTTTCTAGTTCAACGCACACATTTGGCACACATTCAAGCAAGATAACCTTGCGAAAGGCTATCAGCTTATTGTGGACTGCTGTTCATACTATACAGCCCATTTCAGCACGACAAGGATGAAAATACCTTAGCAGGGTCATTCTGGCGTTCGAGTTCGATTTCATCCCGTAAGCGTAAGGGGGAGGGCGTAAAAGCGAGTGGGGGCAGCCGATGCCGACTGCCCTTGTTTGTGCGAACGTCACTCTTTTTCGTAGGGTACGCCATCGGCTTTGGGTGGCGTGGCTTTGCCGATCAGCCCCGCCAGCACCACGATGGTGATGATGTACGGAACCATTTGCAGGAATTGCGGCGGAATTGGCACGCCGAGGAACTGGAAGCGTTGACCCAGTGCCACCGAGAAGCCGAACAGCAAGCCGCCGCCGAATGCGCCGAAGGGTGTCCAGTTGCCGAATATCATGGCCGCTAGCGCGATGAAGCCCTGACCGGAGGTCATCTGGTCGTCGAACGAGCCGGAGGTTTCCAGCGTGTACCACGCGCCCGCCAGCCCCGCGATCATGCCGCTGATGATGACATTGATCCAGCGGTTGCGGATGACGTTGATGCCCAGTGTGTCGGCGGCATGCGGGTTTTCGCCCACCGCACGGGTACGCAGTCCCCAGCGGGTGTAGTACATGATGAGGTGCGTGAGGCCGACGATGATGAACATCGAGTAGAAGATCGGTCTGCCCGTGAACAGGGCAGGGCCGACCACCGGAATGTTCGTCAGGCCGGGGATGGGCAAGAGCGCCAGAGTCGCACGGGCGGTATCGGCATCCACCAGCACATCACGGCGCAGGTAGCTGGTCAGGCCGATGGCGAGGATGTTGATAACTGTGCCGCTGACGATCTGGTTGGTTTTGAAGGTGATCGAAAGCCACGCATGCAGCGCCGCGATCAACCCGCCCGCCAGCACTGCGAACAGGATGCCTGTGGCCTGCGCTTCGCCCGTCCCCCAGTTGTTCTTGGAAAGCAACGTGTAGGCGAGGAAGCCGAAACACGCGCCGGTAAGCATCATGCCTTCAATGGCGATATTGGTCACGCCGGAACGTTCTGCCCATAGGCCAGCCATCGCGCCCATGATGATGGGCGTGGAGACGCGCAGGCTTTCCTGAAGCATGACTGTGACGTTGGTGCGCCCGCCAGCCGCGATGATGACCAGCACCACCGGGATGATGAGGAAGCCGTTGAGAAACAGCCACCCGAATTTGATCCGCTTCAGGCGGGGGACGGGCAGCAGACCGACGATGCCGCCGCCCACATACGACAGGGCGACCAGCATGGAGAAGGCCAGCGTGGGGACGGGAAAGCCCTGCGTGCCAGTCGCGTCAATTGTGAGCAGGGTGGAGACATCCCCGCCGATGTTTTGCGGTATCCGCAGGAGCATAATGAGGCCGATCAGGATGAAGGCCACCGAGAACACGCCGATGCGGGTGACGGTGAAATTCTCCCGCCACGAGGTTTTCTCGATGGCAGCCGGGGTATGTGTGGTGGTCGTCATGCGTTAGCCTCCCCAGCCTTTGGCGGAGAACAAGGTCTTTTCTTTTTCTTCGGCTGTGGCTTCGGGAACGCGCCACAGGTAACGGATGATGGCATCAGCCGCGATGAACATGATGATGAGCGCCTGAATGATCTTGACCAGATCAATCGAGATGGCGGCACGGGTTTGCATCAGGCCAGCGCCAGCCAGCAGCGCACCCCACAGCAGTCCCGCCGGGATCATCGAACGCGGGTTGGAACGCGCTAGCAGCGCCACCGCAATCGCATCGAAGCCTACGCCACCGAAGAAACCCGGTTGCATGTTGAACTGCACGCCGGTCACTTCAATCGCGCCTGCCAGTCCTGCGAGGCCGCCTGCCAGCCCCATCGCCAGCACCATATTCAGGCGGACGTTCATGCCTGCGTACTTGGCGGCATCGGGGTTTGCGCCGACGGTGCGGATTTCAAAGCCTGTTGTTGTCCGGTCAAGGAACCAGCCTGCGAACCAGACCGCGCCGATCATCAGCACGAAGCCAATGTGCAGCATTCCCCGCGTGGCGACCCAGCTCAGGAACAGGCCACCGACCAGCGTCAGCAGGCTGTACAGGATGGGGCGCAGGGCGGCGCGGTTGTCCGTGCTGATGCTGGCGCGGCGATTCCACAGGCCAAGTGCCAGCACGACGATTGCAGCAGCGATATACACCCACAGCGGCAGATGGTTGAAGGTGGGCAGTCGCGCTCCATCGGCGATGTACGGGGTGCGCGGTGCGCTGGCGGTGGGGTCGAGGAAGATGATCGGTTCGGTAGACTTAATCAGCCAGTCTACCGTGAGGATGGCGACGAAGTTGAGCATGATGGTGTTGAT
>CAIVEA010000270.1 GCA_903904765.1 uncultured Chloroflexota bacterium | reverse complement strand
GCAGCAGCGCGAAGAACGAGAGCAAGCGCGAACCACCCGACCACGGTATGCGCCGCTGCGACATCACCATTGGCAGGGCGGAGAGGAATATGCTCAGGAGCAGGATGCCCAACCCCATGCCCCGAAAACCGCGCAAGAAGGGCGGGATAATCGGGCTCAGGAAGGCCAGATCACCTGTCATGTCCTGCACGTAGGCGTATTCATAGGTGAAATTGTCGGCAGCCAGCAGCAGAGCGAAAAAAGCTGCGCCTACGATCAGCCATAAGCCGCTGAAGCTGCGTTCTTTAGCAGCGCGGGGGCGTGCCAGCCACCACCAGAGCAGGCTGGCGGTGAATTGGGCGATCACCAACGCCGCACCCGCCACCAACCCCTGAAAGCGCGTGCCGAACACGATGAGGAGCGCCATCAGCAGCATCCATGCCCAACCGCGTGCGCTGCGGTCAAACAGACCGACGAGCGCTGCTGCCTGTGCGCGAACAACCGGAATGAGAGGCAGGAGTGTCGCCAGCATCACCAAAGGCGCAAAGTTCGTGTAGTCAACGCCTGCACGATGCGCGAGCGCGTTGGGCGTGCCGAGTAGCGCCAGCTCAAGAAACAGCAATCCGCCGAAACCGATGCCTCCCCAGAAGGGGATGAGGCCGTGATCGAGGTCTATGCTACCTTCGGCCTGTGGTTCTGGTTTGCGGCGCAAATGCCAGATGAAGGCGATCAAACTAAGGATGAATACCGCTAGTGAGAGGCTGGCCTGTATGCTGGCGAATCCGCTCGACCATGTGGGGTCGAGTGTGTTGCCGATAGCCCGCGCCGCTTGATCGAGCGTCCCACCGAGTACGAAAAAGTAGGGTAGTGTGGTCGCCCGCCAGCGCCCTAGCGCGGTGATATAGACCAGCCCGCCGCCCAGCGCCAGCGCTGCGCCGATGACGGGGGAAACGCCCGAACCGCCGAGCAAAAACAGGCGGCCTGCTGCCAGCAGAACCGTCCCGATGACCGCGATGAGCCGGAAGCGCCCGAACAGCGTGGCAATCAGTGGCAGGAGCAGCATGACGAACAGGAAGGTGAGTTCGGATTGCAGCGTAGTGGCTTCTACTATGCCCGGCGTACCGGCGGGGATGAGTGCCGGATCAAGGCCGAGGCTGATGGACACACCTCCGGCGCGGCTGTAAAGCATTCCGATGAGGAAGCGAATACTGCTGAAAAAGAACCAGCCGAGCAGGGCGGCTTCGAGTAAATGGAGAAGCTGGGGGCGCAAACGCAGGCGTTGGCGCATGGATGACTCCCATCGTGCGGCATGATTTTGCACGAGTGTAGTTGAGACGCGCCCGCTGTGCAACGTGGACTCCGCCGATTGCCCTATCGCACAGGCTTTTGCGGGGGCGTGTTCGGCGGTATGATAAGCATAAATGCAAATGAATTAGGCGAGTGAGCCTCATGACCGATGCTGATGTGAATGTTTTTGAGGTTGCAGGCGGCGAGGTAGTTTTCCTGCGGCTGGTGGATGAGTTCTATGCCCGCGTGGAGGCCGACCCGGTGCTGCGTCCGATGTTCCCGCCCGATTTGGAACAGGGGAAACGCTGGCAATTCCTGTTCTTGATGCAGTATTTTGGCGGCCCGGCGCAGTATATACAAGAGCGAGGGCATCCTCGCTTGCGGATGCGCCACATGCCGTTCGTGATTGACCAAGAGGGGCGCGATCATTGGTTGCGTTGTATGCTAGAAGCGATTGACGCGGTGGACATCCCGGAGCCTGCGCGTGCTGTGATGCGCGATTATTTTGAGCGTGCTTCGACGTTCATGGTGAACGCCGAACCCAAAGCTAACAATGTGATGCACTACAGTCATCCCCGGAGTGCTTCCGAATGACGCGGCGCGTGGCGAAGATTAAGGCATCTGCGCTTGCTACACGATCTGCACCAAACGTTCCGGCACGAGAAAGGCCAGCGCGGGTATCACCATTCCTGCGGTTGGCGCAGTTCGTCCTGTCGTGGCGCAGATTCGGGCGCATTCTGCTGGTGGCTGTGCTGGCGTTGGTGGTCACGGTGGCAGTTTCGCCGCTGGTGGACTGGGTTTACATGACCTTTTTCTTTAGCGAAGCCACTATCATCGCGCCGTCGCTAGTTTCTACTGCCGCTGGCGTGGTGATGTATCTGGCGGGATGGGTACTGCTGGTGGGGACGGTGGGACAGCCCCCGATGCCGCGCCGCGCTACGCTGGTGTATTTGCTGGTGGGCATACTGGCGGTGCTGCTGGTGGCCTATCTGGTGATTCAAGGCTATTCAATCGTGGCAGAAACATGATGAGGATGGGGATGATGAGCCTACGACATTATGGTATTGGCCTCATACTGGCGTTCGCGCTGGCGGGGTGCGGATCGCAAGGAGAGCAGGCATTACCGACGTTGATGCCGTCACCTACCCCGGTGGTTGCACCGACGACTGCGCCTACGCAACCGCCCACAGCTGCGCCATTGAACAGGCCGACGTTGCCGCCCACATGGACACCTTCGCCTGAACCGACGGCGGAGCAGGCTGAAGTCGTGCAGGAACAGCCGTCACCCACGCCAGTGCCGACGCAACAGACGAGCGTCGAGCAACCACCTGCTGTACCTGCGACGGCTGTTCCCACGTTGGAGGCTTGCGGTTCGTTCGGTGTAGATCGGGAGCGCAGCATGCTGTTGTTCCCGCTAGGGAGTGCGCCGCAGGTGTTCTGGAAGTCGGCAGTGGGCGCGGCTCGGTATCGCATTCGCCTGATTGATGCCGCAGGCCAAGAACTGTTGGTGGATTATACGGTAGAACCGGCTTATGTGTTTCGCCCCGAACTGTTCCAGAAAGATCAGCGGTACGGGTGGTCGGTGTACCCCGAAGATCTGTTGAATCAGCAAATGTGCCTTGAACGCGGACAGGAACTGATTCCGCAATAGCGCATGGCATCGGAGAGATTGAGCGCCGCTGGTCGCAAATAGGGATCAGCGGCGCTTTTTTATTCCTGCGGCTTGAGGATGTATTCTTCAAAGGCTTCCGCTGTCCAAGGGAGGGCGGGCTTGAAGAACTCGTCATAAATGGCCTGCGCGAAAACGCGAATTTCGTACTGGGCATCGGCGGCCATGCGTAACTTGAGGAAGTGCATCAGGTTGTGCGCGTCCACTTTCAGCACCCATGTGTAGTACACGCTGAAGCCGGGTAGGAACAACCGCGCCTGCTCTTTGGCAACACCTGCTTGCAGGCATTCTTCGTACAGGGTGAAACCCCGCGCATAGTGGTCAAGCAGCCTGGCGGTCAGGTCAGCGTTCACATCGGTTTCGACGATGCCATCACTGGCCTGCTTATTGCTGGCGGCCTGTTTGCGCCACTCGTCCGGCACATAAAAGTCGCCTTCTTCAAAGGGCGTGTAGCGACCTGACTGGGCGTTCATACTGAAGGTCCGGTGGCGTACCCATTGCCACCACGTCACGAGGGGGGCGCGCACGCGGAATTTGAATTCCACCATCTCGAAGGGGCTGGTGTGCTTGTGGCGCAACAGGTAAAACAGAAGCTTTTTGTCTTTTTCCGGCCCTTTGCTTTCGCCCATGAAGCTCACGCGGGCGGCGTTGACGATGGCGAGATCGCCGCTAATGCCCGTCATTGGGTGCGGCATCAGGTCAAGCAGTTCGATCCAGCCTTTATCCAGCACCTTCACCTGTTTGCCGATGAGTTCTGTGGTCATGGATGTTTCCCCCGGTGGGTGTTAGGCGAAATATTGCAGCGCCAGCCGTACACGCTCCTCGACGGTGGGTGGGGCGTTGGACGGCAGGGACTGGATGGCGGTTTGCGCTTCGATGATGCTGTAGCCCAGTGCGACCAGCGTATCCAGCACGTCGCTGTTCAGATCGTCAAAGGCCGCAATCGGCCCGGCATCCTGCCCTAGCTTGAGTTTGTCTTTGAGTTCGATCAAAATTTTCTGCGCGGTCTTTTTGCCGATGCCGGGTACGCGAGCGAGGATGTCGGCACGTTCGCCCAGTACGGCGTTCTTCAGACTCTCATACGACATGCTGCTGAGGATGGCGAGCGCCAGCTTTGGCCCCACGCCGTTGACGCTCAGCAGATTGTCGAACAACTCGCGTTCGGTGGTGGTGGCGAATCCGTAGAGCGTGAGCGAGTCCTCACGCACGATGAGCGCGGTGTGCAGGAAGGCTTGCGCCTCGCCTTGTACGCGCTCCAGAGTAGGGAAGGGGACGAATATTTTGTAGCCGATACCGCCCGTGCTGAGGATGACGTAATCCTTACCTGTGGCGGCGACCTGTCCTTCGATGCTGGCGATCATTGGTTTTCATCCGCGTACATATCGAAGCGGGCGTTATGGAGATCAGTGATGGCGATGGCTAATCCGTCGGCGGCATCATCCGGGCGTGGAATTTGGTCGAGGCCGAGCAGCATCCGCACCATTTCTTGCATTTGCGGCTTTTTTGCGCCGCCATAGCCTGCGATGGATTGCTTAATCTGGTTGGGCTTGTACTCGAAGACGGGCAGATTGCCATTTGCCAGCGCCAGCAGGATCACCCCGCGCCCTTGCGCGACGGTGATGGCGGTGGTCACGTTCTTGGCGAAGAACAATTCTTCTACCGCCCCCCTATCGGGTTGGTGCTGGTTGACGAGCGCCGTCAGCCCCTCGTAGATGATCTGCAACCGCTGCCACATGGGGAGCGAGGGGGGCGTGGTGATAACCCCGTAGGCGATGGCTCGTAGCGAACCATCGCCTAATTCTTCGACCACGCCGTAACCGACCGTCGCCGTACCGGGATCAATTCCCAGTGTAATCATTAAGCCGACTCAAGGGCAGCCACAGCATCATCGGTGATGAGCAGATTACAGGCCACACCCTGAACGTCGTCCAGTTCTTCCAGCGATTCCATCAGCTTCAAGTTCTGGACAGCCTTCTCGACAGGCACTTCAGCCTCGTTTTTGGCTTCCCAGCGCAGTTCGGCTTCTTCGATTTCGTATTTGTTGTCAATCAGCACCGTTTCAACTGCCGAGAACATTTCACGCGGGGTGTAAACGGCGATCACGCCATCTTCATCCACTACATCATCCGCACCAGCTTCGGCTGCATTCATGAACACCGTGTCGAAATCCAAGCCTTCGCCTTTGAGGACGATACGTCCCTTTTTCTCGAACTGCCAGCCGACCGAACCCGCTGAGGCCAGCGCGCCGCCTGCACGGTTGAACACGCGCTTGACTTCAGCGAGGGTGCGGTTCTTGTTGTCGGTAAGGACATCAATCATGAAAGCCACACCTTCGGGGCCATAGCCTTCGTAGGTTATTTCTTCCATGTCAATGCCTTCGCCGCCGCCCGCCCCGCGCTGGATGGCGCGTTCGATGTTGTCTTTGGGCATGTTGTTGGCTTTAGCTTTGCCGATGGCGATTTTCAGCTTGGCGTTGGCGTTTTCGTCGCCTCCGCCTTCGCGGGCAGCCAGCATGATGTCGCGGGCGATGCGGGTGAAGATTTTGCCGCGCTTGGCATCTTCAGCGCCCTTCTTGCGTTTAATCGTAGACCATTTACTGTGGCCGGACATACTTTTTCTCCGTGAAGTGTTTATTCAGAAGGTGAGCAAATTATAGCGGAGGGGATTGCATGCGTCGAGGTAGGGGTGTTCGAGTTGTTCCGCTAACCGTTTAACTGTCGTAGTGTAGATCGAACCAGAAGGTCGTCCCCTTGTTTTCCACACTGGTTACATGGATGGCGCTATTGTGGCTTTCGACAATATGGCGGGCGATTGAGAGACCGATGCCCATGCCGTTATAACGGCGTGTGGCGGAGGCATCCACCTGAAAGAAGATGTCGAAAATTTGCTCGATCTGGTTGGCGGGGATGCCGATGCCCTGATCTTTGACGCTGAAGCGCACGCCACCCGGAACAGGGGTGGCTTGAAAATCAATTCGTTTGTTGCTGAACTTGATGGCATTGTCCAGTATCAACCCCAACGCCAGCGACAGACGTTTTGAGTCGCAGGGGATGGGTTTCAGTGATGGGTCGCACTTTATTTTCACTCGCTCCAAGTGGCCTTTGTTCGCCCATGTGCGCTTGATGGTGAGTTGTGCAGACTCGATGATTTCGGAGATTTCGGTCAGCATGAATGCTTCCCGATCTAGACCGTTCTGGATCAGGCTGTTGAGGGCACTCAGGTTATGAATGCCTGTTTCGAGGCGGGCTACTGCGCCTGTGGCGAGTTTGAGGACACTGTGTTCCGCGCCAACATCGTCTTCGAGCAGCGCGATGGCCGATTTCACCTGCAATAATGGTGTTCGTAGCTCATGCGTGACGTTGTAAACGACCGCGTTTTTAATCTGCTCAAGCATCTGGAACGAGGACTGCTGTTGAATCTGAAATTCGTTTTCGAGGCGTTCCCGATCTGCTTCGGCTTGGGTGCAGCGTTCGCGCTGTTCGTAGAGTTGTTGTCGCCATGCCAGCGCGTTATTCAGGTGGATCGGCAGCGAAGGCAGTGTACTGTAGGGTAGCCACATATCCACAAGGGGGGACGGCGTATAAAGCGGTGGATGATCGCTGAGCAGGATAGTCAGTGGATAGGGGGGACGGTTACGCACAGCCCCAAAAATGGCGTTCGCCCATTCGGTATCATCGGTTGCCAGCAGCACATCGGGAACAATCGCTTGGAGGAGTTGTTCGTAATGGTCTGGGGACTGCGCCAACCAGAACTGAATGTGAGATGTGCCAATCGCTTCTGCGACCTGTTCGGCAAAGCCCGAATCAGGGCACAAAAGGACGAGTTTGGCCTCCATGAGTTCTGGCATCAAAATGTTTCACCCCCCGGCCCGCCCCCAAATTATAACCCGGAGTGATCTTAGCATAATTGCAGCCCATTTGGGTATAGATACGGTACTAATCCCTCTAGAGTCTTGTTGGAATAAGTCGGTTGTTATTCGCACTTCCCTAGCGTCTGGCAAAGCTGGTTGATGTGTAGGCGGTCATGCTGGGCGGTGAAGTGCGCCATTTCGAGCAAGGTGGTACGCCCGAAAATGCTGTGGCGTGCAGGCCTTTTCCAGTCCTCCGGTTTCAGGCCGAGAGTCCATACGATGGTCTTTTCGCGTTCGCCGACAAAGCGGTGTACCACTTGCCAGCCATCCCGGTCACAGGGTTGCGGGTCATTCGGGCCAGCCGGGGGCGGGGGGCTAATCAGGAACGGGTTGTCCTCAGTCAGGATGCGTTCCAGACGCGGGCGCTGCACCTGTCGTTCGCTCTCGAACAGATGGCATAGCACCTGCACGGGCGACCATTCATTCGGGTAAGGGTGCTGCAACCAGTAATCCGGGCGGGCATCGGTCATCACGCCGAATAGCGCCCCGATGGTGCCGCGCAGTTCGGGGATAATCATCTGCACGGTGGGGGCGTGCGTGCCGACCAACGCGAACTTGTCTGGCGGCTGAACATAGTCGTGATAGAAGCGTTCCAGATCACCTTCGGCCTGCACATGGAAGGTGTGTAACCCGGCTTGTTGCGCGGGAAGAATATCGTTTTGCAGGTTATCGCCTACCATGATCGTCTCGTCCGGTTCCACACCCACCCGCGCCAGCGCCTCGATGTAGTAGGCCGGGTCAGGCTTGGCGAAGTGCATATTTCCGGCATGTGTGACCAGCGTGTAGTGTTTCAGGCAGTCAGGCAAGCCTGCCCACTTGAGCCGCTGTTGCACAGCCTCGGGCGGGTATAGCGGGTTGGTGGCAATGACCAGCGCGATTTGGCGTTCGCGCAGCGTTTCGATGATTCGCAGCGCAATATCGCCCACTGGACGGGTGCAGTCTTTCAGATAGGTGTAAGCGGTGTTGTAGAAGTCCGCGAAGGCTTGCTGGATTTCGTCCAAGGGTTTGCGGACGGCTTCCCCGATGATGTGCATTGCCACATCTTGATTGGTCTGGATACCTTCACGCGGGGCGGCCAGCGCACGGGCGACTTCCAGCAGGACGCGGGACATGCCCGCAAAGCGCCAGCGTTTGCGGAAGTAATCGTCCGCGAGGCCGAGATAGGCCTGCACAAAAGCCGTGTCCGGGTTGTGCAGCAGGGTATTGTCCAGATCGAGGAGGACGGCCTTAATCATGTTCGCTGTCCTCTCCTAGCGCCTGCCAGAACACATCCAGACCGGGGCGGGCGGCGTTGCACTGCCCACAGCCCACATAGGGGTCGTTAATTTTTGTATGGTGTTTCAGGCAGGTGGCACTGATGTCGTATTTGCGTCCCAACCCCATCAGACGCGGCGTGATGGCGAGTTTGAGTTCCATATCGTGGCTGGCGTTCGCCAGCAAAATATCCGGCACGGTGCAGTGCGAGCAATCGCCCGGCTTCCAGTGCAGCGAAGCGGGATTTTGCTGGACGGGGCGGCATTCCTGCACGTTCCGTCCGCGATGAAAATCGGCGTGATAATGGGGGCATTCCTTGCCCGCCGGTGTCCGCATTGACTTTTGCCCTTTCCCGAATGCTGCTAAAGGGTACTTTAGCAGATGTGGGTTAAGGGCAGATGAGCCTCGTCCGGTCAGTCGCCGCGCCGTGCCAACCAGCGTTTGGCAGTTTGCGGCAACGTGTCCAGCGGGGATTTTTGCACTTCGCATTCCGGCAGCGCCCCGATGAACTTGTTGCCGTAGTTCTTGCTGATGATGCGGCGGTCAAAAATGGCGACTATGCCGCGATCCGTGCGGGTGCGGATGAGCCTGCCGAACCCCTGCCGGAAGCGCAGGATGGCATCCGGCACGGTGTAGTCGCCAAAGGCATCGTTGTATTGTTCGGCGCGGGAAGCCACAATCGGGTCGGTGGGGACGGCGAACGGCAGTTTGGCGATCACCACTGCGCTGAGGGCTTCGCCGGGGATGTCCACGCCTTCCCAGAAGCTTTTTGTCCCCAGCAACACGGCGCGTTCGCTGGTTTTGAAGCCGTCCAGAAGCGCCTGTCGGCTGGAGCCGTCACTCTGGTCGTAGACGCTGATGTTGCCCAGTGCGAGGCGCGGGCGGATAGCCTGCGCGGTCTGCTGAAGCTGCGTGTAGCTGGTGAACAGTGCCAGCACCCGTCCATCCAGCGCGGCGGCTAATTCGATAATCCCGCGTTCAACCGCCTGCTGGTAGCGGTCACGATCACCGGGGTCAGGCATGTCGTTGGGGATGAAGATGAGCGTGGAATTGCGGTAATCGAAGGGCGTGCCCACATCCAGCGTCTGGAAGGTTTCGGTACGCAGGCGCTGCTGCACATAATCGAAGCCAGCATGGGTTTGCAGGGTGGCGCTAGTCAGCACGACGGTATCGGTCTTGCGCCATAGGTGATGCTCAACCAGATCGCCCACTTCTAGCGGGGCGCTGTTCAGTACCACCGCCTCGCGGTAGTTGGCGCTGATCCAGTAGATGGTGTTTGAGTCCGGTTCATCGAAGTAGGTGGTGAGCTGGCTGTCTACTCCGGTCAGTTCGCGTTGGGCCGCCTGAATGTTCCCCAACACCTCGTCAATCTCGGCGGTGTGGCGGAAATCGAGGTCGCGCACTTTGCCGATCAGCCGACTCATGACCTCATCCAGCGCCTGCAACACTTCGTGCAGGGAATGCCATGCCTCGACAGTCGCGCCGAAGCGTGCGCCCTGCCGTGTCTGGCTGGTCAGCCGCAGCGATGCGCCCAGATCGCCTTTGAGCGCGTCCAGATGCCACTGACGGGCGCGGGCGAACAGATCACGGTTGTGGGTTTCGGCGACGGTGATGGCGCTGCTGATGTGCTTCACGCCGCTGGACAGTTTCTTCCACTCGGGTTCGGGGATGTGCTTTTGTAGGCGTGTGAGCATGTCCGCCAGCAAGCCGCGCTTGCTGCTGCCGATGTCCGCGAACAGGCTGCGGAGTTTGACCTCATCCAGCCGGAAGCTCAGGCCATTGGTGACGGCATCTTCCAGATGGTGCGCTTCGTCAATAATCAGGCGGCGGTATTCGGGCAGGATGCGGTTTTCGGCGGCAGCATCGGAAACGAGCAGCGCGTGGTTGACGATGACGATATGAGCAGATTCAGCGGCGGTACGCGCTTTGTAGAACGGACAAATGCCCGCCATTTCTGTGCCGCAGCGATCCAGCGTGCAGTCGTCATCCTCGGCGCTCAGGCGATTCCACAAGCCATTCTCCACCGGGCCGCGCAGGGTGATGCGCCCTCGATCACCGGATGAATCTTCGCTCAGCCAGATCAGCAGCTTGCCGAGGATTCGCAGTTCGTCGGCGCTGGTCGGTTTGCGCTGGCGCAGGGCATTCAAACGGCGCGGACACAGGTAGTTGCCACGCCCTTTGAGCAGCGCGGCGCGAAACGGAATCCCCGTCGCCGTCCGCAAGGCTGGTACATCATTGTTCATCAACTGCTCTTGCAGGTTGATGGTCTGGGTAGAGATGATGACCCGTTCGCCTGTGCGGGCTGACCACAGCGCCGCCGGAGCGAGATAGGCCGCCGATTTGCCCGTTCCCGTCCCGGCTTCGATCAAGCGGTGTTGGTTGTGGTTGAAGGCTTCAGCGACGGCGCGGGTCATCTGAAGCTGACCGGGGCGGTCTTCGTAGGCGGTGAAACCCTGCGCCAGTGCGCCCTGTGCGCCGAAAATGGCGGTCAGATCGGACTCGAATATTTCGCCAGAAGCGGCAGTCGCTTCCAGCGGTTCCGGCGCTGCGCCCCGCTGGAACACACGCATGATGTCCGATTGTTGCCCGGTGGGTGCGTGTTCGCTGGCGGCTTGTTCCTCGGCGGCAGCACGGAAGAACGCTCCGCTGCTCCAGTCTATACCATCGGATGCTGCGCTGATTTCGCGCAGGATGGCATGGGGAAGTTGCAGCGCCCGTTCCCACAGTCGCCAATAGAGCAGGGCGGTGGCACGGGCATCGGCTAAGGCGCGGTGATGGCCTTGCAGGTCAATCTGGAAATACTGCGTCAGGCTGTCGAGGCTGTAACGGGGCAGATTCGGATAGAGCATGAAGGCCAGATCGTGCGTATCCAGCCATAGGTTAGATTGGAGCAAACCCTGCTTATTCAGGAATCCCTTGTCAAAGGTGATGTTGTGGGCAATCACGTTACAGTCGCCCACTACGCCCCGAATGGCGGGAATCGCGCCAGCCATGTAGGGAACACGCGGCGCGGGCGCTTCACCTGCGGCACGGGGCGGCGGGAGGAAGTCCTCGTCACGGATGCCTGTTAGTTCGGTGATGAAGGGTGGCAGCGGGCGACCCGGATTGATGAGCGTGGAATACTCGTCCACGATTTGCCCATCACGAATACGAACCGCCGCGAACTCGATGATCGCATCGGTTTCCAGATCAAGTCCGGTGGTTTCGAGGTCAACGGCAATCAGTTCGCCACGCATAGAGTCTGCTCCCGATTGATGAGCGTGAAAGATTGTGGAGTATAGCATAGGGTAAGACGAAAACACCCCTCGAAGGTGAGGGGTGTTTGGTGTTGCAAAAGCCTGAAGCGCGTTAGTTGGCCGGGGTTGCTTCCGGCGTGGCTTCGGCTGCGACAGCCGCTGCTTCAGCGGCGGCGACGGCTGAGTCCAGATACCACTTCTGGAGGTTGTTCCGCAGGGCGGGCAGGCTGCCGAAGTTCACGCCAACCAGATCGTACTGCGCCAGTGCGCCGTAGCTGGAGTCGCTGGCGAGGTACCACAGGAAGGACTGCACGGGTACTTTGGTCAGCGACTTGGTGTTGACCAGCAATTGGGCGCTGCGGGTAAGGCTGTAGCTGCCATCAGCAATGGTTTCTTCGCTGGGCTGCACGCATCCGTTGCCGCCATCCACGTTCACCACATGAATGCGTGCCTGATTGTTCGCCAGCACGCGCTGGTAATCTGCCCACGACATGACCGTGAGTCCGCCCTCGACGTTGCCAACAGCTGCTGCGCGGTATAGCGGGTTGTTGTTGCTCTCCGCCACATCTTCGCGGACGGGGGTTGATATACCAGTGGCCTTCAGCAGCATCAGGTCTGCCGATGAGTCGCCGCTGCCCGGGGTGAACAGCATGAGTTCTTTATCCGGGAAGCCTGCATCCACCTGATTCCAGTTGGTGACGGTGCCAGCCGAGGCTGCACTCCAAATGGTGGTCAGTTGGGCATTGGTCAGGCATTCGAGATTATTGACTTCGTTGGCGATCAGCACCACCGCCTGCTTGCCCAGATCAATGGGCTGGGTGGTGATGTTGTTGGCCGCGCAGTTCTGTTCTTCTTCAGCAGTCAGGGCGCTGTCTGTGGCGAAGATGTCCAGTTCGCCGTTGCACAGGCGGCGAGCGCCTGCCACATGACCGCCCAGCTTGATGTCGAAGGTGATGCCCTGATAGCCAGCTGTGAGCGCGCCGGAAAGGGCGGTCAGGTAGTCTTTCAGGTTAGCCGAACCCGCGATAATTACCTGTCCGGTAGCATCCGCCGGGATGCTGAACGCGGTGGCGGTTTCGCTGAAGGGACGGCTGCTGCCGTTGCCAGCCAGCGCATCGCGGTCAGCAGAATAGGCATTGGAGCTGGCCGCCGAGAAGCCCTGCCCCTCGATGAGGGCGGGGGCTGCATCACTCACGGCGAAGGTGAGCGCGTCTGTCAGACCAACTTTGGAGAGACTGGCCTTGTTCGCGTAGATGAAGAAGGGGTCGGCTGCCGGATAAGCCCGTTGTTCGGCGCTGTCCGCTGAGGGTGACGAGCAGCCAATCGCGTCAGTGGCGTTGATCTGCACGGTACGCACTTTGTCGCTGGAGGCTGCCACAGACAGGCTGACCACACCGATTGAGCCGGGGTTGTTGCTGACTGCGCTGACCACATCGGCATCGCTGCTCTGAGCCGCCGCATCCGAACGAACGCCGTCACCCTGCACAACCTTGTCGAGTACGGCGAAGGTGGCGCTGTTCTGGGCGGGGACGATCACCGAAATGGCCTGATCTACGCCGCCACTGCCTACCGCGCTCCAATTGACGGTGCTGGCGCTGGGGGCGAACACCGTGTTCAGATCGGTCAGCGTCAGGCACTGCGCGTAGGTAGCATCTGCTGGCACGATGAAAGCGGCCACATTATGCCCGATGAGCAGTTCGACATAATCTACCGAGTTGGTGGTGCAATTGTTGTTCTCGTCGGTGGTGATGGCGCGGTTGGCAACCACCACATCCGCTGCGCCGCTGCACAGCTTGTCGAAGCCGTCGCGTGTGCCTGCAATCGCCAGTGTGGGCGAGAAAGCAACACCGCTGGCTTTGCTCAACGCCTCGAAAACCGGGGCGACAATGCCCGACCCGGCCACTGTGACAGGTGCATCTTGAGCAACGGTCATGCCCACGATTGTAAAAAGCGCCAGCAGGAAAAGCACTGCGAACCGGCGCTGCGGTCTTTTCATCATGAAATCTCCTTAAACGGGCAGTTGTGTTCCGAACTTTGCCGGGTGGAATTGTACGTGAGGGCAAGGCGGTCTGCAATAGCGATGTAAACTGGCATGATGGCGGTTGTGCAATCGCCTTAGAGAATGTTACCGTCTATGCAAAAGTGGTCATTTCGTTCAGGAGTGTCTCTAATGGTGGATTCATCACGGCCTGCTGGTCTTGCGCTGGAAGATTTTTGCCCACGTCCGAAACTGGTTACACCGGAGCATCTCATCCAGCAACCGCGTTTCCCGGTAATTGACGCGCATAACCATCTGGCAGAGCCGTTCGGCGGTGGGTGGGATAAGAAACCGTTGCGCCAATTGCTGGATATTCTGGATGAGGCACAGGTGCGCGTGTATGTTGATCTAGATGGCGGGTGGGGCGAGGATTTGCTCGACCTGCATCTCGATCATTTCAAGGCGGGCGCGCCGGAACGCTTCCGAATCTTCGGCGGCGTGGACTGGTCGAAGTGGGCGGAATATGGAGACGGTTTTGGCGAGTGGGCGGCCAACCGACTGCGCGAACAGGCGCGGCGGGGTGCGGAAGGGCTGAAAATCTGGAAACCGCT
>CAIVEA010000269.1 GCA_903904765.1 uncultured Chloroflexota bacterium | reverse complement strand
CTGGCCTATAACAATGCCAGTGGGATACACACCCTGTTCCTGCTGTGGTGCGATCTGCTATTGCCGATGGAAGGCGATCTGGTCGAGGTGCAGGATTGGGAGATGGCGCTCAACGCCCTGTATAACGAACGTATCTATGCTTACGATGTGTTCGGGGGGGAAATCTTCATCTTCCCGGTGCATTATGATCGGCAAGGTATCTATCGCCATATCCGCTACGGCAAAACCGTGAGCGTGCGTCATCTGGTGGGCGGCGTAGTGGATGCGCGGGCGGGCAGCGTGCGCGGGCGGCATTATGTCGCCGGTTTCGAGGAACGGGCGCAGCCGCACCAGCATCAGCACGCGCCGCCGATGGCCTCTCAGGGCGGGGGACTGGCGGAAGCCTATGCCCTGCTGAATGTGCAGGCCGATGCCGAAGCTGGAGATGTCAAAAGCGCCTACCGCCGCCTCGCCCGCAAACTACACCCCGATGTGAACAAAGCCAGCGACGCGACCCGTCAGATGCAGGCGCTGAACGAGGCCTATCGCTGCATTATGGACACCTTTGAAGACACGGACGATCTGTAACGTTCAGGAGCATTTACACACATGGATACTTCATCTACATCCCCATCTGCCGCCACGAATGTTCGTTGGCGTTCGGTGGGGTTACCCACCGAACACGGCGGCTGGAGTTTCATTGCTGAACCGATTTTGCTAGGGCTGCTGCTCGCGCCTTCGGGCGGGGCGCTGGCGTTGGGGGTGGCAGCGCTCGGCCTATTTCTGCTGCGCCAACCGCTGAAAATCGTCACCCGTGATCGGCGTTCAGGCCGTGAATACGCCCGCACCCGGCTGGCGCTGCGCTTCGTCCTGCTGTACGGCGGCCTGACGCTGGTGGCGGTGCTGGGGGTGCTGCTGCTCCTGCCCGCGCCCGCTGCCCTGATTCCGCTGCTGCTGGCGTTGCCGCTGGTGGCGCTGCAAATCCGTTATGATGTCGAAAATCAGAGCCGTGCCGCTATCGCGGAGATGGCGGGGGCGCTGGCAACCGGGGCGCTGACCGCCGCCATGCTGATGATGAACGGCTGGACGCTGCTGACGGCGCTGGGCGTGTGGGCTTTCCTCGCGCTCAAGGCGGCGGGTGCAGTGCTGTATGTGCGGGCGCGGCTGCGGCTGGAAAAAGGCAAGCCAGCGGCGGTGCGGCTGGCGGTGGGCATCCACGCGGCGGGGGCGCTGCTGCTGGCGCTGGCGGCTGCCGCGCAGATCATCCCCTTTACCGCGCCCCTTGCGTTGGTCATCCTGACGGCGCGGGCGGCATGGGGACTTTCGGCGCGGCGCAAATCCGTCCCTGCGAAGATCGTAGGGATGCAAGAAGTCGGTTACGGGCTGCTGTCCATCGCGCTGATTGCGATAGGCTACAGCCTGCGCTGATAAGGCATCCCAACAAGAGCTAGGGAGCGTAGAATTCCCTCCCTTTTTTCCTCCCCATGCATGGGGAGGGGTTGGGGTGGGGACTCTTTCGGGTCAGGCGCTACCCCGGCGCGGCGGGCGAATGCGCCGTCAAATTCGGCACTTCCAGCGCCACGCCATAGGTGATCTCGTTCTCGGTGAATTGCACGCTGGGCGGCGACCCACGCTGGATGTTCCAGATGGCCGCTACAGTTGTGCCGGTCGTCCATTTGCGTTCGCCGCTGGCCGCCAAATCCGCCAAACTCAAGCCGTTGGCGGCGCTGTCCCAGTACATGCTGATGGCCTGCGGGTTGTAGTCCTCCACCCGTGCCGACAGGTAGGCGGAGGTGGGGATGACCAGCACGGGCGCAGTGCTGATCTTGCGGCAGTTATCCAGAATGCGTAGATAGACCTGCGTATCCCAGCCGGAGAAGGCATCGGTGACATGGTTCACGCCGTTCACGAACAGCGTCAGCCGTTCCACCACTGGCGCGGGGTTGCTCTGTAATTCCGCCCGCGCTTTGAAGCTATACAACTGCTCATTCAGCGCCAGATAGTTGACGAAATCGCGGATTTGCTGGTCGGTCAGACGGTCTTCCAGCACTTGCGTGTTGAACTGCCCCAGATCGTTCATCCAGACAATGTGGTTATCGCCGTAGATGGTACAGGGGGGGATTTCATTGCGGCTGGAAAATTCATCCTGTGTGCCGCCACTCACATCAGCGCGAAAAACCACCGTCGCGGGATTACGATCCCATTGGATGGCTGCGCCGTCGCTCACGGGTTGGGCAGGGGCGGTGGCGCAGGCGGCCAGCACCAGCGGAACGATCCACAAAAGCATGAACCAGCGGGTTCGCATCGCTGTTTCTCCTTCGGTTTCAGTCGTGGGTGTGTCGTGTGCCCCTCATTGTAAACCAACCCGCAATCTGCCGATAGGGAGGCGAAAAGATAGCCCCCACACTCACGAACACACAGCACATCCTTAAATATCGTTACAATTATTTTTATACTGAAATGTTATACTGCCTATATACTCAAAACGTAAACTAAGAGAATACGTGTGATGTCTTTTTTTTATCGCCCATTTGCTCGTGTGTTCATCATGTTGCTGATGGGTTTGCTGCTGGCGTGGGGGATTGTCCCCGTTCACGCCGCGATTATCGCAGCGAACAACGAAGCTACGCTGAGTGCTGCCATCAGTAACGCGCAAGTAGGCGATACGATCAGCATCACCAACTCGTTCACCCTCACTGGCAACTTACCGGCCATCAGCACCAACGGCCTGACCATCGAAGGCAACGACAACACCCTCACGGGCGGCACGAACATCCGAATTTTCATGATTATCAGCGGTGCGGATGTGACCATTAACAACCTTACCATGACCGGGGGACAGTGCAACAGCGGGTGTCCGACTGTGCGTAGTGGCGGCGGTGGCCTCTATAACATGGGTACGGTGACGCTTACCAATAGCACCCTTTCCGGTAACTCGGCTGTGAGCGGCGGCGGCATCGCTATGACTGCTAGCGGAACGCTGACGCTTTCCAACAGCACAATTTCCGGCAATTCAGCGTTAGACGGCGGCGGCATCGCCAGTTATGGTGCGGTGCTGTCCATTACCCGCAGTATGCTCTCCAACAATTCGGCTACCAACGGTGCTGGCATCCTCAACTCGGGTGGACTGTTGGCGCTCACCCAAAGCACCCTCTTGCACAATTCAGCGACCTCCGGTGGCGGCGGTATCTTCAACACAGGTACGGTGACGCTCACCAACACCACCCTCTCCGGTAACCTAGCTACCAACGGCGGCGGTGGCATTTACAACAATGGGACGGTAGCGATCATCAACAGCACCCTCTCCGGCAATTCGGCTATATCCAATGGCAGCGGTGGCGGCATCTTTAACGACTCGAGCGGGGCGCTGACGATCACCAATAGCACCCTCTCCGGTAATCTGGCTACCTACGGCGGCGGTGTCCTCAACTTCGCCGGGACGATGATGCTCACCAATAGCACCCTCTTTAGCAATTTGGCTGCCAACAGTGGCGGCAGCATCGCCAACGACAGTGGGACGGTGACACTTAAAAATACGTTGCTTGGTAAGGGGGTGGCTGGTGGGAATTGTGATAATTCTGGATTCATGGCAAGCAACGGAGCAGCCTACAATTTAGCTGATGATGACACATGCGGCACAAATGTCACTCAGGTGGCCTCACTCGGCATCGGCGCACTGAGTGCGAATGGCGGCGTGACGCAGACCGTCCCCCTGCTGGGGGGTAGCCCTGCGATTGATGCAGCACTGGCGGCAGATTGTTCTGCCACCGATCAGCGCGGTGTGGCGCGGCCTGTCGGCGCGGGCTGTGACATCGGCGCATTTGAAGGTGTGGTCACCCCCACCGCCATTCCCGCACCCGCGCTGTGCAGCCTGCCCGGTTTCCCGGCTTAGGCACAGGTGGCGGTCTACCTCCCCAACGGCAACAACGGCCTGAATGTGTGCTACACGCTGCTGACCGACCCCGTGCAGGCGGGCGTGACCGATCAGCCGTTCACGCTGGCGGCGGACGTGTACACGTTTGACGCTTCCGGCTCGGTCACGACGGGCGTTACGGTGCAGGTATGCTTGCAAGGCGCGGGGACGCTGCTGTACCGCAGCGCAATAGGTCAGCCGCGCACGACGGTCAGCCTGCCGTCGTTCTCGCAGGGCGGCTTCACCTGCGGCCTGATTCCGCACGCCGGAACGGTCATCCTCGCGCCGGGGGCAACTGCGCCCGCAACCGCGCCACCTGCGGCCACCAATGCGCTCAACAATTGCCGCGTGACGACCACGCACATCCTCAACCTGCGTGCCGCACCGGACGCGACGGGCGTGGTACTCGACCTCGTGCCATACCAGACGACGCTGAACGTATCGGCGCGTTCCGGTGAATGGTTGCAGGTGGTGTTTGGCAGTCAGCAGGGGTGGCTGTCGGCGGCATATTTGACGCTGGATGGTGAGTGCGGGTAACGCAGTGTACATATACGGGGGCGTGGCACAACACACGCCCCTAGTTACAAGATGCGGCTCAACGAGTAGTGTCGTCCAATTCCCAATCCTCCAGCCTCAAATCCGGCACACGTCCAAATTCACGAGTGTTGTGGGTAATGAGAATCAGGTCATACGCCAGTGCTGTCGCTGCAATCAGGATATCATTTCCTCCAATGGGTGTTCCCTGTCGTTCCAGATGTCCGCGTATATCTCCATAAAGACGTGCGGACTGTGTATCAAATGGGATGACCTCAAAACGCCGGAAAAATTCTTCCTGAATTTCACGCGAACGCTGCGGTGTCTGGCTTTTGGCAGAACCTGCAAACATTTCCGCTTGGACAATGGCGCTGATGCCAATGTCGGAGTCATCAATAGCGAGCATCTTCACCCGGATGCCGGGAGATCGTCCATTGATAAAACGGATGCAGGTGTTGGTGTCGAAGAGATATTTCATCAGTCAATCGGATCGCGTTCGGTGAGAGGCCATTGTGATGGGCGTTCAATGGGGTCATCGGCTAATGCGCCGTACATGCGATTGACAAAGCTCGCCCAATCCTCGCTCAGCGGTGCTTTTTCTTCAGCTTCCAGATTATTCAGCAGATGCCGCACCAACCGCCATTTTTCCGCTGTAGGCAAGCGTTCAACTTCATCGAATAAACTTTGCAGGGTCATATCTGTCACCTCCTGCGAGTCAGCTTGTGTTTATTGTACGGCAATGTTCGATTCTTCAGATATTCAATCTGCGGTGAGTGCGGGTAAAGTCCCCGCTGCCTGTGAGCAAGGCGGCGGGGACTGTGAGGGTTAGAACGGGGCGGGGTTGGAGAGCAAGCCCACCAGCAAGCGCGTGCAGGCTTCTATATCGCCCATATCCACCGTTTCGCTGGGGGTATGGATGAAGCGTGTGGGGATGGAGATGCAACCGCTAGGCACACCCGCCCGCGCCGTCTGAATGGCCGCCGCATCTGTCGAGCCGCCCGTGAGCAGTTCCAACTGGTAGGGAATGCCGTCGGCCTGCGCCCGTTCCACCATCCAGTCGCGCACGGCGGGCGGGACGACGAGGCCGGGGTCGTGAATCTTGATGGCCGCGCCGCCACCCAGCTTGATCGCCATCTTCTCGTTCTTAATCATGTCGCCGGTATGGGTGACATCCAGCGCCACTGCCACATCCGGGTTCACGCCGTAAGCCGCCGTCCGCGCCCCGCGCAGCCCGACTTCTTCTTGCACCGTGAACACGAAATACACCTGATTCGGGCGCGCCTTCTTTTTCAGCGCCTTCAAACGGCGCAGCGCCTCAATCGCAATCGCACAGGCGATGCGGTCATCCATCGCTTTGGCAATCAGGCGCGTGCCGCGTGTCTCCATAGGCCGCCAGAAAGTCGCGGGCGTGCCGGGGGCGACGGGATTCACACCGCTGCCATCGCTCACATCAATATAGAACTCATCCAGTTCGGGGGCGGTGGTGCGTCCCGCACCGAACGGGTCGGGCATGCCGATCACGCCCACCGTGCCGTTCTCGAAGCGGACGCGGCTGCCGGCCAGCACGGTGTTCAGCAGGCCGCCGATGCCCGTGAAGCGCAGATAGCCGCTATTCGGTTCGGCATACGTCACCATCACACCGATCTCGTCCATGTGGGTGGCGACCATCACTTTCGGGCCGCTGTTGCCGAGGCGACAGATCAGGTTGCCCAGCGGGTCTACGGTCACTTCGTCGGCCAGATCGCGCACTTCGTTCTGGATTAACTGGCGCACCTGATGTTCGTAGCCCGATGGCCCCCACGCCTCAACCAGTTTTTGAATGAGTTCTTTCACGCTATTCGCTCCCATGGTTAACCTGAATCGCTGCGGCGCACCGCACATGACTTTATTCACAGCCTTGAGTCTACACCGTGTTGGCTGAAGATCAACCGGAAGCGGGAAAAGCCGAAACATAAAGTGAGGTCTGCCATAAAATAGAGTAGAATCAAGGCGTTCGCATACACAGGAGAAATCGCATGGGACGCTACAAGAAAATTCTTGTTCCGGTAGATGGTTCGGGGTGGTCGCGCCGCGCCGTCCCACATGCGGTAGATATTGCCCGCGCCAACGACTCTGAACTGATTCTGTTGCATGTGTTCCGTCCGCCCGCCTCGGACTACACCGACCAGATTGCGCTGGCGGGGCAGGATGGGCAGATTCAGCAACTGCGTGAGACGGTGAAGCAAATGCTAATTGGCGTTCGTTCGGAACTGCGTAACGAGGACATCACTGTGCGGACGCACGTCATCGAAGGCATGGCTGTCGCCAGCGCGATTTGCGATTATGTGCGCGACGAGGGCATTGATCTGGTGGTGATGAGTACGCACGGGCGCACGGGAATCGCCCGCTTTCTGTTCGGCAGCGTCGCCAGCAAGGTCATGGAGGGCGTGACCGTCCCTGTCCTGCTCATCCACCCCGATCGAGAATAAGGATAACCCCGTTGACCGATGACACGTTCGCTTTCATCATCCATCCGATTCAGATCAAGCGGGATGTCGCCCGCAAATTCCCACTGCTCGGCAAAATTCTGACCGAGGGGCAGATCAACTTTTTCTCGCGCTACTTCCCGCCCGTCTACCTGTCGGAAGTGAAGGGAATTGTGTCCGTCAGCACGGGGCGCGAACTGCGCGGCTGGCTGATCGCCTGCCCGTTCACGCCGCCCACCATGATGTCCGTTCCGGTGGAAGTGGCCTACCGCAAAATCGTGGCCTGCGGGCAGATGGCGCACGAATTGGGGGCACGCATCCTCGGTTTGGGCGCGTATACCTCGGTGGTGGGGGATGCGGGCGTGACGATTGCAGAGCGCCTCGAAATGCCCGTCACCACCGGCGATAGCTACACGATCACAATGGCGGTGGAGGCCATCCGCGAGGCCGCCCGCACGATGGACATCCCTCTCGCCTCGGCGGTAGTGGCGGTGGTGGGGGCGACGGGCGCAATTGGCAAAACCTGCGCCCAACTGCTCGCCCACGATTGTGGACATCTGCGGTTGGTAGGCCGCCGCACAGACGCGCTGGAGGCGCTGCGCGAGGAATGCGAAGGGCGCGGGGCGCAGGTCAGCATCCATACCGAGATGAGCGCCATTAATGATGCCGACCTGATTCTGACGGTGACGAGCGCCGTGCATGAGGTGATTTATCCCGAACATCTGAAACCGGGGGCGGTGGTGTGCGATGTCGCCCGCCCGCGTGATGTGTCTAAACTGGTGGCGGCGGTGCGCGATGATGTGCTGGTGATCGAAGGTGGCATGATTGAAGTGCCGGGGCCGGTGGATTTCGGCTTCAACTTCGGCTTCCCTCCGCGCATGGCCTACGCTTGCATGGCGGAGACCATGGCGTTGGCGCTGGAAGGTCGCTATGAGGATTACACCATCGGCAAGAACATCAGTGAGGCGCAGGCCGCCGAAATTGGCGGGATCGCGGCACGGCACGGTTTCCGCTTGTCTGGCTTCCGCAGCTTCGAGGCCGAGGTGACTCCGGCGCAGATCGCGGCGGTGCGCGAACGGGCGCAGGCCAACCGCCGCACATGGTCGCCGCATCCGGCAGGCGGCTGAGTCCAGAACCTCACGTTTGATACCCTCTCGGGGGGATAAGGGATTCTGACTCCCTTTTTCCAGAGGGAGAAGTGTCGGAGGTGAGGAGCGCACCCATAATTCGGGTGTTCTTTCAGGGCGTTTCGTGCCGTAGAATAATCATATCCATTACAACACAAGTCCTAACGAGGCTGTCTGCTCATGAATGAACGTACTATCGTTGTCCTGAAGGGCGACCAGACCGGGCAAGAATTGCTGGACGAGGCGCTGCGCGTCATTGACCCCAGCGTGACCCGCTGCCCGGTGAAGTTTGAAACCTTCGACCTGTCGCTTGAAAACCGCCGCGCCACCAAGAATCAGGTGGTTCATCAGGCGGCAGCGCGTATTCTGGAGACCGGGCTGGGCATCAAGGCCGCCACCATCACCCCCGGCAACCCTGACGATGTGGGCAGCCCGAATGCCTTGCTGCGCGAACTGGTGGACGGGCAGGTCATCCTGCGGACAGGCCGCCGCATCCCCTCCATTCGCCCGTTGGCCGGCGTACATGCGCCGATTGCGGTGGTGCGTATGGCGGTGGATGGCGAGTACAACGCTAAAGAATGGCGCGAAGGTGAAGGGCTGGACGAGATCGCCTACAGCACCCGCCGCCTCAGCCGCCGCACCTGCCGCGCTGTGGCGGAGTTCACCTTCCGCTATGCCAAGCGCAACAATGCCAAAGTGTTCGGTGGCCCCAAGTACACCGTCAGCCCGATCTACGAAGGCATGTTCAAAGAGGAGATGGACGCGGCTCATCTGCGCCATCCCGATGTGCCGTATGATCCGCAGTTGATTGATGCCACCTATGCGCTGCTGCTGGAAACCAGCGGCGAATCGCTGGTGATTCCGGCGCTGAACCGCGACGGCGACAACCTGAGTGATCTGGTGATGAAGATGTTTGGTACGATTGCCGGCGCAGAATCGGTCATTTTCAGCTTCGACTCGGATTTCGAGGTGAAGGTAGCGCTGACCGAAGCCCCGCATGGGACTGCGCCCAGCTTGCAAGGGAAGAACATCGCCAACCCGATGGCGATGATTCTGGCAGGTGCGGCTGTGCTGCGCTATGCCCGCACTGAGGCCGCCACCCGCGCCAGCCGCGCCATCTACGAGGCCACGCTGGAGGCGGTGCAGAACGGTATCCGTACCACCGATCTCGGCGGCTCTGCCAGCACCACCGGATTTACCGATGAGGTCATCCGGCGCGTGCAGGGCAAACTGGAAGTATGGGACTCGCTCGGTCAGTAAGTCATCTGCATTTTCGCACGAAAAACCTCACCTTCCCCTGTCCGGCGTGCTGGATAGGGGAAAGTTTATTTCATCTAACCAAACAACCTTAACGCCCCATTACGCCCCTCTGGATATACGCTAAGGAGAGTAGTACACCTGAATACTGAAGAAGGTCTTCTGATGAAGCGCCTGATGTTTGCAATCCTCATGGTTTTCTGCTTCGTTCTGTTTGCGCCGCCCCATCTTTCCGTGACAGTTGCCCAATCAAATGGGACTGACGGAAATACTCCTACAACTACAGCCAATGGGCAAAATTCGGTGGAACTCCTCCCCGATAGGGACGGCTCGGTAGGGCAAATCGTGATTAACACTGGCAACGGCGGTATCCTTATCAATCAACCTTCGCAGACGTTCATCCTCATCAATACGTTTCAACAACCGCCTGCACCGCCTGTCGCACTCAGCGCACAGCAGATTCAGAATTTGTATGGGAGCGCATTATCCGCGCAACCGCTACCTCCACAACCACAACCGCTATCGCCCGGTAATTCAGGACAGCAAGAGCCTACTTCTACCGTACTGGATAGGGCGGCTGTAGAGAAGTTGCTCAAGGATGCGGGTATAGATCCCACTTCCGCACAAGGTCAGAAACTGGTTGATTCGCTGCTGAAGGCACAGAATCAGTCTGTGCCTTCTACCGATTCGCAGTCGAATGACGAAAGGCTGGCACAGCTGCTACAGGATGCGGGTATAGACCCCACTTCCACAACAGGGCAGACGTTGATTGAGTCACTGACGATGGCGCTGACTTCGTCTGCGCCCCCCGCTAATCCTCTTGCAGTCGTACCCGGTGATGGTGCGAATCCGTCCGGGATGGCTCAGACCGGGGGAGGAAATGTTCCGGGGATGGTGCCTCCCGCGCAAACACAGCCGGGCGGGCAGATACTACAGAACGCGCAGGACGTTCCCTTATCTCCTGCTCAACAACTTTTGGCTGCGCTGGCGAGTGGCGAGAATCCCCAAGAGATACTCGCCAACGCGGGTATAGACCCGAATTCTGCGGATGGGCAGGCGCTGATTGCGGCGCTGGCAGCGGGTTCGTCTCCCGGACAAACACAGCCGGGCGGGCAAACCACACCCTCATCTCCTGTCCAACAACTTTTGGCTGCGCTGGCGCGTGGCGAGACTGTCCAAGAGGCGCTCACCGACGCGGGTATAGGCCCGAATTCTGCGGATGGGCAGGCGCTGATTGCGGCGCTGGCAGCGGGTTCGTCTCCCGGACAAACACAAACGGGTGGGCAGAACGCCCCGGTGCCGTCCGGTGCGGATAGTACAAACAATGCGAACGGCGTGTTGGGTGGGAATAACCTGCAACTGCCGTTGTTGGATCAATTGTTTAACGATAGTGGGTGGATGGAGATACCGGATAACTCTTTCATTGAAGGGTTGTTTCAGGGCGGCGCAGGTTCAGGCGGCGCAGGCGGTTCGGGTGGTGGTGGTTCAGGTGGCGCAGGTGGCGCAGGTGGCACGGGTGCAGGTGGTTCAGGTGGCGCAGGTGGCACGGGTGCTGGCGGTTCAGGTGGCGCAGGTGGCACGGGTGCAGGTGGTTCAGGTGGCGCAGGTGGCACGGGCGCTGGCGGTTCAGGCGGCGCGGGCGGCGCGGGCGGCGCGGGCGG
>CAIVEA010000268.1 GCA_903904765.1 uncultured Chloroflexota bacterium | reverse complement strand
CGTCTGCATTTGGTCGGTACCCTTGAAGTGGACTACACCGAATATGGAGGCGAATTTGATGGTATATGGGAGGATTTGAGCGCGGCGATTGCGGGGACGGGTACGCTGGCGGCAGTGCATACCCAGCGGGATGCACTGGCGGCGGATATGGTGGCGCTGATTACGAATGAGGACACCCCGTTAACCGGTATTTGCGGGTTAGCTTATGGGATGCAGAGCGCATCTTCGTGGAATGCACCCAACAGCTATGTGGTGATTTCGCGGCATTGTTTGTCCGGCGCGACGCTGGTTCATGAATTGGGTCACAACATGGGGGCGGGACATGAACTCATTGATGATCCGGCGATTTACAGTTATGCCCATGCCTATGTAGACCCCGATGGCTTGTTTAGCACGGTGATGAACAGTTCGGTCAACAGCTATGTCATCCCCTATTTCTCCAATTTCACCCGCAGTTTCAATGGTCGCCCGATGGGGAGTGCAACGGCGGATAACGCCCGCACGCTGAACACCACCATCCCGATCATCGCCGCTTTCCGTTCCGGCGGCAGTTCCACGCTCATCCCCACCCCGACAGTGGCCGGCCCCGGCATTACGCCCACCCCGCCCCCCGCGCCGACCCCCTTACCGACCTGCGCGGTGACCATTGCCGACGGCGATACTGCGGCGCTCATCAGCGCCATCAACACCGCCAACAGCAGCGCAAGCAGTACGGTGATCTGTTTGGCGGCGGATGGGACGTATACCTTCAGCAGCGCCCCTTATTCCGGTTTGGTGGGCGGGCAGTCGAACGGGTTCGTTGCGCTGCCGCCCATCACGGGTGAAATCACCCTGTTGGGGGATGGTGCGGTCTTTCAACGCACCGGCACAGACCTGTTTCGCTTCTTATTTCTGAATTCCGGCGCTAACCTCGTGCTGGATTCGATCACCTTTCAAGATGGTTATTTGCGGCCTTGGGGATACAAGCAATACGGCGGCGCGATCTACAACAACGGCGGCATGCTGACCATTAGCCGCAGTGTGTTTAACAGAAACTTCGCCCGATATGGCGGCGCGATCTATAACGAAGGTGTGCTGACGATTGCCAGCAGCACTTTTACCCTGAATAGAGCCTTCTACGACGGCGGTGCGTTGGATAACCGGGGAACACTGACGATCAGTGACAGCCTATTCCATCTCAACAGGGGTGGGAAGGGCGGCGCAATCCTCGCCAGTAGCACGGTCACGGATGGCAGCGTGGCGCTGACACCGACCATCCTCCGCAGCGTGTTCACGGAAAATATCGGTGTTACGGGCAGCGCGGTGCTGGCAGAACAGGCTGGCAATACCCTCACCATCAACGAATCATGCTTTGTGGGCAACTCCGAGTATGCCGTCCAAAACTCCGGCAGCGCCCCTGCGCCAACGGTGAATGCCAGCCGCAACTGGTGGAACTCGGCGGCGGGGCCGACCCTCGGCATGGCGGAAACGGGCGGGGATGCGGTCTTTGGTGATGTGACTATTGACCCCTTCGCCAGCGCCCGTCTGGATTGGTGTGCGATAGAACCTGTCGCCCTCGCTGCCCCTGCCGATGCCAGCAGCACGTCGCTGTTGCGTCCGGTGTTTCAGTGGCAACCACAGGCGGGTGTGCTGGGGTATGAACTGCAACTGTCGTTAGGCATGCCGCCCACGACTACGGTCTACAACGGCCCACTGGTGAGCTATACGCCGCCTGTGGATTTGGTTCAAGGACTGACTTATGCGTGGCGGGTGCGGGCGCAATATACCGATGGACAGTATTCGCCCTACAGCAGCACGTATACGCTGGTGATCGCTTCGGGGGATTCTGCGCCGCCGCTGATGAACATGATGACCACGCACACCGTCACCCTGAGCTG
>CAIVEA010000267.1 GCA_903904765.1 uncultured Chloroflexota bacterium | reverse complement strand
GCCAGCGCGATCAACGCCAGCATGTGACCGACGGTGACGGCGGAGGTGGCGACCATGCGCTCCCGCGCCAGCAGCAGATCGTTGCAAATGTTCCCCAACGTATCAATGATGAGGTTGATTCCGGCGAGGGCGAGAAACACGCGCACCGCTTCAGCATAGCCGCCGAGCGCCGCCGCCGCGTTCAGCACGACATAACCGACCAGCGCCAGCAGCGTTTGCAGGAACAGTGCCGAAGTCTGGTAGCGTCCGGCCTGTTCGGGATGGCGTGCCACATCACGGATGAGAATCGGCCCCATCCCAAAGGCCGCAATAGACGTACCTACCTGCACGAAGGCGCTCACCGCCGCATAAATGCCGTACAGCGCCGGGCCGAGACCGGGGACGAGAATCAACTGCCACGCGAATTGCAGGCCGCGACTGAACAGGCTGGCAGCGGCAATCGCACCCGCATTACGGGCAGCGCGGCGGGCTTCCGCACCCGTCAAGGGGGTGGTCTGAATAGGTTCGTCTGCCATCACTTACGCTGAATCCTTCAAGAAACGCTGTGACCACAATTCCAGCGTCAACAACCGGAACACCACTTCGACATGGCTGGTGCGGCGCGTGAAATGGTCGCGCAGCAGCGCCTCCAGCGCCGGACGCTGGAACAGGCTGTTAATCATGTTGTTCGGGTCGGTCAGGATTTCGCGGATGCGGCTATTGAGCTTCCCATCGAACCAGCCGAGGATCGGGGTGCTGAACGGTTGCTTGGGGCGTTCCAGCGCGAAGGGCGGCACGGCTGCCCGCATGGCCTCACGCAGCACGATCTTGTTGGCCTTCATCCGCGCTTCCGGCGGCACACCCGCCGCGAATTTGAGCATCACCGGGTCGAAGAAAGGCACTCGCGCCTCCAGAGAGGAGGCCATCGTCACCTTATCGGTATGCAGCAGCGCGTTGCCCGTCAGCCATGTGTTCACCACCAGCGATTGCGCCGTGTTATACGGTTCATCGCGCCAGCTGGCATTGATGATTCCGCCATAGGTGCGCTCTTTGTGCTGTGCGGCCTGCCACGCGGCACGCAAATCAGGGCTATATAGCCCGTCACGCAGCGCATCGCTGAACACCATACCATCAAACGACATCAGGCGGCGGATGGCCTCATCACGCGGCAGCGTGGCCTGTCGTACACGCGGCAAATAGGTGGGCAGCGCCCCGATCACGCGGTAGCGTTTCATGGCGGGATAGTAAGACTCAATCGCGCCCAGCAGCGCCATGCCTTCGGCGCTGCCCCCGCCCAGCATCCGCCCCCAGCTTTCGCGGTTCTTCAACAGTTGCGGCACGGCCTGATGGCTGGGATAGCCGCCGAACAATTCGTCGCCGCCCAAGCCTGTCAGCACCACTTTCACCTGTTTGGCGGTATCTTCCGCCAGCAGCAGCAGCGACACGGCGGACGAGTTGGCAATCGGCTCGTCGTGGTGGTACACGGTTTTGAGCAGCCCACCCCACCAGTCCTCGGCATTAATCACGCGCTCGTGATGATCGGTCTTGAAATGCTCAGCAATACGCCGCGCCTGAAGCAGTTCGTTATCTGGCGTTTGCATGTCATAGCCGACAGTATAGGTTTTCACCCGCCCGTCCGCCTCACGGGACATCAACGCCAGCATCGCCGCCGAGTCAATCCCGCCGCTGAGGAACAAACCCAACGGCACATCGCTCCGCAGGTGAATCCGCACCGAGTCCGCCAGCAAATCACGCGCCTGTTGATAGATGAGCGCATCGTCCGAAGGCTGATAAGCGCGGGTTTCCACGCCCTGCCCGAACGACCAGTACGGATGCAGCTTGGCCTGCCCCTGCTCCACCACCAGCGCATGACCGGGCAGCAGGCGGCGCACGCCCGCAAACAATGTCTCCTCCCCGATCATGTAGCCGAAGCTGAGATAGGTATCCAGTACCGACAGATTCCAATCGCGGGGCATGGCGGGGTCTGCGAATAAGGCTTTGACTTCACTGGCGAAAAACAGTTTGCCATCGCGTTCGTGCAGGTACAGCGGTTTCATGCCGATGTGGTCTACCGCCAGCACCAACCGCTGCGCCCGTGTGTCCCACAGGGCGAAAGCGTACATGCCGCGCAGATGACCGAACATGCCCAACCCGTATTCTTCGTACAGGTGCAGCAGGGTTTCGCCGTCGCCATCAGTTTGCAGGATGTGGTCACGGCGCTTGAGGGTCTGGCGCAATTCGCGGTAGTTGTAAATTTCGCCGTTGAACACCAGCGCCAGTGAGTGATCTTCGTTATACAACGGTTGCTGGCTACCGCCCACATCAATGATGCTCAGGCGGCGCATTCCCATCGAGAGGTTGGGTTGATCGTAGAAGCCATCACCATCCGGGCCACGATGCCGGATGCGGTCTGCCATCTGCCGGACGAGCGTCGGTTGAGCTAGTCCGCTTCCGGTCATATCCACCACGCCGCAAATGCCGCACATGCGTTTACTCCGTATTTCGCTGTCCACGCCGTCCCATGATACCACAGGCCACAGGGCGCACACGGCGCGAAAACGGTCAATCAGGCATGTTGGGATTCAGGGCGAGCATCATTTACCCTGTAAGCTCGCTTGTCAGAATATGGCTGTCCGGTGGAGTTAGCGGGAACTTCAAGGTGAAGGTCGTCCCCACGCCCACCTCGCTTTCGGGTATAATCACGCCGGCGTGCATCTCCACCGCCCGTTTGACGATGTTCAGCCCCAACCCCGTGCCAGCGATTCCGCCCACGTTAGAAGCGCGATGGAACGGCTCGAACAGGTGCTTCAGATCATCTTCGGGTATGCCGATACCTGCATCTTTTACCACGAGGACAACTTCTTCCTCGGTACGGGATAGCTCAACGAAGACTTGTTTTTCGGCAGCTGAATACTTGAGCGCGTTGCCAACCAGATTGTTAATGATCTGGCGCATTAGGCGCTCATCGAACATCATGCTCGATGGCGAATGGCTGCTGTGATACCGAACACGCTTGCTGTATTGCGGTTGCGAGATAAATTCCTCGACGATCTGACCGCAGAACATATCCAGATCATTCGGCTCCGGCCTGAATTCCACACGGCCTTCTTGAATACGCGCCAGTTGCAGCACATCCTCCATGATGCCCTTCATGTAGAGTACCTGCTGGCGAATGCGGTCAAGACGCTCGTTAAACTGAGACGGGTCAATCCGGTCACGGTACAGAATGAGAATTTCGGTGGTGGTGAGGATAGCGGTCAACGGGGTGCGGAATTCGTGCGAGGCCATCGAGACAAAACGCGATTTCATCTCGCCTAGTTCTTTTTCTTGCACCAGTGCCCACTTCAATGCTTCTTCCGCCACCTTGCGCTCGGTGATGTCTGCAAACGTCGTCACCACCGCATACGGCTTATCCTGCCGCGAAGCGAACAGGGGTTGCGAGTTAATCAGAATCCATGCCAGCGTACCCGTTGGCTTATTCACGCCCATCACCACATTGGACTGCGCGATTCCCGTCCGCAGCGTGTACATCGAAGGATGATCTTGACCGGGGAACGGGGAACCGTCCTCATGAATGGCATGCCAGCGCGGATCGAACGAGGTACGCCCCATCAACTGGTCTTCGGTCAGCCCCAGCACGTCCTGAGCCGCTTTGTTGCCCAGTTGAATCGTGCCGTCTGCGCTGTGCAACACCAATCCTTCGTGCATCGCCCGCACCGTCGAACGGTAGCGTTCCTCGCTGTCGCGTAGCGCAGCTTCCGCCTGTTTGCGCTCGGTGATGTCACGCAGCACGCCGATCAATTCCAACGGTTCGCCACTGACCGGCTCGTAAACGGTGGTATTGGTCACTTCCACCCACACTGCATGCCCGTCTTTATGAATCAGCCGTTCCGTCAGCGTGAAATACGGCTCGCGGTTCATCAACGACTGCATCATGACTTCCAGCGAAGCCGCCGCGTCTTCGGGATGCACGATATCGAAGCCCGAACGCCCGATGAGTTCTTCCGGTTTATACCCCACCGAAGCATAGCACGACGGGGTGATAAAGGTGATTTCGCCGGTTGGGGACAATTTGATGATGGTGTCTTTCACATTTTCAGCCAGCAACCGGTAACGTTCTTCGCTCTCGCGCAGCGCCGCCTCCGACCGTTTACGTTCGGTGATGTCACGGACGATGCACACCAAATTCTGCACCGAGTTCTCCATACGGTTGACAGGAGCGATGTTGATTTCGACATCAATCACCGACCCGTCGGGACGCTGCACCTGCGACTCGACATGCTGTAATGAATGCTGATCGGCCACTTCCACCAGCGCACGCTCAATCCGGTCAACATCGCTCGCCACCAAAAACTCGGTCAGCCGTGCGCCTTGATAGCGATCCGAACTCACCTGCACCAGTTGACCAAAAGCGTGGTTAGCCTGCTGAATACCATCTTCCAACCCCAACAGCAGAATGCCTTCACCACTGTGATTGTAGATGGCTGCCAGCCGATTCTTGATTTTCACCATTTCGGCAGTGCGCTCGATCACGCGCCGTTCCAACATATCGTGCGCTTCCTGAAGCGCCACCTTCGCCTGTTGCCGTTCGGTCACATCCGTAATGATCGAATACAACAGAGTTTTGCCGTCCACCTCCACCGGACCCGTATAGACTTCCACATTTCGCAGCACACCGCCCGCAGTACGGTGTGTGAACTCGTATGAAGAAACTTGGGATGTGACCGCTTTCTTCATCTGCAACCGGATGGATTCGGGCGTAGCGGTGGTGATGTCCGCGATGTACATGGTCTTGAGCGTCTCGACCGAATGACCATAGAAACGGCCTGCGGCGGGGTTCGCATCCACGATCTGCGCTGTTTCGGGAGAAACTAACAGCTTGGGAATACCGTGCGACTCGAACATCTGTCGGTACAACTTTTCGCTGGAACGCAGTGAGTTTTCCAGCGCTTTACGGTCGCTGATGTCTACGGCAGTGGTGAAGTTATACGGCTTGCCCGCCATGAGGATGATTTCAGCCGAGAGCAGCACCCACAAGGGCTTACCCTCTTTGGTATAGATGATGGCTTCTTCATCTCTGACATAGCCCTGCTTACGCAGCTTACCAATCACCGCATCGCGATAGGCCGGATCGAGCTTCACAATATCAGTGGATTTTCTGCCGATCACCTCATCGGGCGCAAAACCCAATTTCTCATAGAAGGTGTGGTTAACTTCGATGTATTCGCCCGTTTCAAGGCTGCTCATGCCCATGATGGCGGGGTTGGCGTGGAAAGCACGCTCGAACTTCTCCTCCGACAGTTTCAGCGCCGAAATATCTTTGCTGACACCGAAAAGCGCAGGTTCCCCATCCCACATACCATGCGTGATATAGGTTTCAACCGGGATCAGTTCGCCGGACTTAGCTTGAATAGGGACGGGACAGTACGAACGATTGCCGGCCAGCATCTCACCCACGATCTGTCCGGCCTCGTCGCGACGCTCAGCAGGGTGTACCATCAGCACCGACTTTTGGCGCAGTTCTTCCTGCGTATACCCCAAACGCTTCGTCACCGTCTGGTTCACTTCGCGGATATTGCCCTGCATATCAAGGACGAACAGAAAATCCTGTATCGAGTTAAAGAGGATGCTCAGGTTCATTTCGCGGTGGCGGATGGCCTCGTCTGCCAGCATTTTATCCGTCACATCGCGTGCGCTATCGTTCACGCGGATCGGACGACCATTCGCGTCGAAATTCACCCACGCCCGCCGATGCAACCAGCGCACCTGCCCATCTGGCAAAATGATGCGATGATCCAGTTCGGTAGTTCCTTCGGTCAAGCAACGCTGCATGGCCGCAATGGTGCGTTCAGAGTCATCAGGATGCACAATCGTTCTGAAAAACTGCGGATCATCCATGAAATTCTTCAGCGGATAACCAAAAACTGTCTCGAACGAGGCGCTGACGAAAATTAGTTTGCGTTCCGGCAGGGTGACGGAGAGCAGCGCATCCGGCGTGGTTTCGAGAATCTGGTTGAGATGGTCACGATGCGCTTGTAGTTCTTCTTTAGTGGATTGAACCTGTTGCAACTCACGGTGGACTTCGGTCACATCACGACCAATACCCTGATATTCCACCACTTCGCCATCCGCATTCAGAATGGCACGGTCTGTCCACTCCAGCAGACGCAAACTGCCATCCGGCAGTATGGAATGATGGAGAGATACGGATACCGGATGATCGGCGGTCAGGCTTTTCACATGCTGGATTGCCCGTTCCCGGTCATCGTGCGGGATACGATTCAAGAATTCAAACCCGATTATTTCCTCTGCTGACTTCCCCTGCCACTCGCAATACGCACGGTTGGCGAAGATCACGCGAAAACGGGTATCGAAACGGCAAATCAGGTCATCAAACGTATCCAGAATATCCTGTGAGCGTATCTCAGAGGTCAATCGCATGACGGGCTGCGCTAATGACTTGTGCAGTTCATGGCGCAACAGTTCCATCAACCGCGATTGATCGTGCTTTTCTGCGAAACCGCGTGCGCCGAGGCGCATCATATCCACTGCAAGGCGCAAATCAGGATCGGACGCAAGGAACAAAAACGGGGTTTGCGGACGTAACTGAAGGGCATGGCGCATCACATCCACCGGGTACAGCGCCGTCAAATCATAATCGCAAACCACTGCATCCCAATATCGTTCCGTCAGAATCGCATCAAGCGCGACCAGCGTGTTGAATGATCGGCACTCGAAACGG
>CAIVEA010000266.1 GCA_903904765.1 uncultured Chloroflexota bacterium | reverse complement strand
GCATGAGGTGACGGTTTACAATCGCGGCGAACGCGGCGCACCGCCCGATGGGGCGCGGTTGCTGAAGGGCGACCGGCGCGAGCGTGATGCTTACGAAAGCCTGATGCAGCGCGAACGCTTCGATGCCGCGATAGACATGATCGGCTTCACGCCGGACGACGCGCACAGCAATTTGCGTGCCTTCCGCGAGGTGGGGCATTTCATCCACACTTCGACAGTGTGTGTGTTTGGCATTGATTACGATTGGCTGCCGACCACCGAAGATCACCCGCTGCGCCCCATCACCGACTACGGGCGCAACAAAGCTGCGATGGAGGCCATCTATCAGGCCGCCTATTTCCGCGACCAGTTCCCTATGACCATCATTCGCCCGTCCACCACGCACGGCCCGCAGCAAGGGCTGACGCGGCAGGTGGCATGGGATTTCTCGTGGATTGACCGCATTCGCAAAGGCAAACCGATTCTGGTGTGCGGCGACGGCAACGCGCTGCACCAATTCCTGCATGTAGACGATGCTGCGCTGGCTTATGGCGGTGTGCTGGGGCGCGGACGCTGCGTGGGGCAAATTTACAATATGGTCGAACGCGGTTTCACCACATGGGCGCAATACCACCGTACCGCCATGCGCGTGATCGGGCGCGAGGTGGAACTGGTGGGCGTGCCGCTGGCGGATTTGCGGAGGTTGAACATCCCCAACTTCGGCATTTGCGAGGAGATTTTTGCTCACCACATCTATTACAGCGCCGAAAAGCTGTACCGCGATGTGCCGGAGTTCTGCCCGCGCTACACGCTAGAAGCCGCTATGACCGATATTCTGGCGGCGATGGATGCCGATGGACGCATCCCCAACAGCGACGATCTGACGTGGGAGGATGCCATCATCAAGGCGCAGCGCGGCGTGCGCGGGTCAGGGTAGAGAGCGAACCCTCACCCCCTGCCCCCTCTCCCAACCGCTGAGTACAGCTAGGCGAGGGGAGAAATGCAGTAGAGACATGGCGCGAGATGTGTTCGCTTGCCTTACACCCTTCGCCATGAGGGAGAAGGGATGGGGATGAGGGTTATAGCCCCCAAGTCCGAATGCACCCCGTGTAGGCACCGAGTCGCAATTCGCCCGCTGCCGTGTCACAATCATACTCGTAGAATATTATGTTTAGAGGGATACCATGCCCCAACCCGTGCAAGTTCGCAAAGTCGAGTCCGCTTCCGATTTCAAAGCATTCTTCGAGTTTCCGTGGACGCTCTATAAGAACGATACCAACTGGGTTCCGCCGCTGCTCTCCATGCGCCACGATCTACTGGATAAGCACAAGAATCCGGCGTGGGATGAGTACATGGAAGGCGACTATTTCGCGGCGTGGCGTGGCGAACAAATCGTCGGCACGATTGTGGCCTTCATCAACCACCGCCACAACGAATTCCATAATGAACATATCGGCTGGTTCGGGCTGTTCGAGGTGTACGACGATGCCGAAGCCACCGCCGCCTTGTTGAATACCGCCGCCGAATGGGTGAAGGCGAAAGGCTACGATGCGATTCGCGGCCCGCAGAGCTTCACCACCCACGAGGAATGCGGCCTGCTGGTGGATGGCTTCGTCCGTCCGGTGCTGCTCATGCCCTACAACCCGCCCTACTATGCCAAATTGGTTGAGGGTGCGGGCTTCGTCAAAACGCAGGATGTGTATAGCTTCCACGTCAGCCGCGAACGAGCCGCCGAAATCGGTCTCGCAGATCGCTTGGGGCGCATCACCAGCGCGGTCATGAAGCGCAACAAAATCACCGTGCGCCCGATCAATGCCAAGAATCTCAAGCAGGATTTTGTGCTGCTCAAAGAAATTTACAACTCGGCGTGGGATAAAAACTGGGGGTTCGTCCCCATGACCCCCCGCGAGTTGGATGCGATGGTGAACAGCTTGGGGCAGTTCTTTGACCCGCGCTTCGCCTTCTTCGCCTATGTGGATGACAAACTCGCTGGTTTTGTCCTTGCCATTCCCGACTTCAATCAAGTGCTGCACAAAGCGCAACCCCGCCCCGGCGTGCCGGAGATTTTCACGCTGCTCCGCGCCGCGTGGTACTGGAAACTGCGCCCGGTGATGGATTGGGCGCGTATCCCGCTGATGGGCGTGAACGAACCCTACCGCACGAAAGGTGTGGACGCGGTTCTGTACTACCATGTGCTGACCGCGCTGCTGGCTGATCCGCGCATCCAGCATTCGGACTCCGGTTGGATTCTCGAATCGAACACCAACATGGTGAGCATCGCCAAAAGCTTCGGCTCCGACATTTACAAAACGCACCGTTTCTACGAGCGTCGTTTCCAGTAAAGCACCCGCATGCCCCTTCTGTGACCTGTTCGCAGAAGGGGCATACTTTTCTTTCTCCACCGTAACATGATTGGTTATATTTCGTAATGTCACTTGTCATCCATTCGCGTTACACTGATGATGAGTGTTCATTCTTTAAGGGGGCGCTATGTTCGCAACGATTGGCCGCAGTTGGCAGTTGGTGAAAGCGAGTCTGGCTTTTTTACGCACGAATAAATCGTTTGTGATGTTCCCGATTTTGTCCGGCATTGCCACGATTATCGCGGCGGTGGTGCTGCTCCTGCCGGCTAGCATCGTGGCGGGCATCTTCAACGCCGCCACCGATAGCACCAGCAGCAGCGGCGACAGCACCTCGATTGTAGGGCTGGTGCTGTTGTTCCTGTTCTATGTGGTGATGTACACCATCTCGATCTATTTCAACGTGGCGCTGACGGGCGCTATCCTCAAAGAGTTGGAAGGCGTGGATGTGAATGTGGGCTACGGCCTGTCCGTCGCCAATAAGAAAATGGGCAAGATTATCCAGTATGCCGCCGTCAGCGCGACGGTGGGTATCATCCTTGAGCAGTTGAAGGAAAAGGGCGGTTGGTTGGGTAATATCGTATCCATGCTCGGCGGTTTCACATGGAGTCTGGTGACGTTCTTCGTCGTCCCGCTGATGGTGGTGGAAGACAAAGGCGTGTTTGACCTCATCAAGGACAGCGGCAGCCTGCTGAAGAACACCTTTGGCGAACAGATTGCGGGCGGTGCGGGTGTGGGTCTCATCACGACCATCGCTTCGGTCGGGCTGATCGTGGTCTGCACGGTGCTAGGCTCGATCTTCCAGAGTGGCGGGATGTGGCTACTGGTGGGGATTATCGGCGCAGTCGGTTTCGTGTTCATCATCCTGCTTGGCTCGATGTTGAGCGCGGTCTACAAGGTGATGGTGTTCCGCTGGGCGCAGACGGGCGAAGTGCCGGGTGGCATGGACGAATCGCTGCTCAAGGCCGCATTCAAGAGCAAGTAAGCGCACGGCCAGCTGCATTTTCAAAATAACGGCGCGGGGACGATTGACTCCGCGCCGTTTTGTTCGCCCTACGCGCTTCGTGCCAAGCGGAAGCCGATATTGCTCCCCCGTGAACCGGGTAGGTAACGCCCGCGATTGGCGGGGTGCGCCTCCCGCAAGCCATCGAACCACGACCCGCCCCGGATCACCCGCGCATAGCTGCCGCTGAGGTCTTCGCGCCCGTCGCCCGCATGGTATGGATAGTGGTAATCCAGCGTTTGCCAGTTGCGCCCCCAGCGCGTACTCGTCCACTCCCACACATTCCCGCACAGGTCTTGTGCGCCGCACCACGAACGGTTGCCCGCTTGGGTGACCGCCCATGGTGCGCCTAACCCGCGTTCGGCGGTGTTGTAGCTGCGGGGGCGCGGCGCATCCCCTTCCTCGTCACGAGTGGCGGCCTCCCATTCGGCTTCGGTAGGTAGTCGCCATACCAGCCCGCTATCCTGTGACAGCCAGCTGGTGAAGGCTTGCGCCTCGTACCAGCATACGCCGACTACGGGTTGATCGGGCTGGTTATATTGCTTATCCAGCATGTAGGCCGGGGCGTGTTCCTGCTTGCTCTTTTGCCAGCGCCAGCCCATCTCGCTCCAGTAGGCTTCGGTCTGGTAGCCATCGGCAGCGATGAAAGCTAAAAACTGCGCGTTGGTGACAGTGGTCTGACCGATGAAAAAAGCGGTTAAGCGGACGCTGTGCACGGGGCGGCTGATGGGCAGCGACGGGTCGCCAATCGAATACGTTCCGGCTGGCACGGCACACACAGCGATGTCGAGTGTCACAGGTTTACATCCTATTTTGCGGTGATTGAGGGCATCATCATACTCGCCCGCAGTCTGTCGGTCTACAGCCGCTTATTTATGCACCTGCACGACAGCCTGCGCGGGGACGGATAGGATGAACACGCTCCCTTTTCCGACATGGCTATCCACCCGCACCTGTCCCTGATGCGCTTCCGCGATCATACGCACCAGCGTCAGCCCCAACCCCACGCCGCCCATTTGCTGGGTACGCGCCTCGTCCGGGCGATAGAAGGGGGCGAAAATTAACTCCAACTGTCCCTGCGCGATGCCCGGGCCGGTATCCTGTACGCGGGCGCACACTTGACCATCT
>CAIVEA010000265.1 GCA_903904765.1 uncultured Chloroflexota bacterium | reverse complement strand
TGCTATTGTTGATCGTCACCGTCCCCTCGTTGTAGATGGTGCCGCCTCCGTAGCTGTCGAGGAAACAGGTGCCGGTGCCGTTGCAATTGCCATTTTGCATCGTGAGATTGTTGATTGTCGCGCCCGAACCAGCAGCGATTGTGAAAATGCGGATGTCGGTGTTGCCTTTGATCGTCGCGCCGTTGCCGTTGATGGTCACGCCGGGTGCGCTAATGGGATACAAGTTGCTGGTGAGTTGAATCGTGATTCCTGCCGAAATATTGATGGTATCGCCCGCAACTGCATTTGTGACCGCAGTAATGAGTGTTGCCTCGTCCGTTACAGTGTAGGTGGCGGCGCTGACGGGGATAGCGCCCCACGCCAGCAGCAGGCACAGCAGCACTACAACGAGCATCTGAGTGGGTAAACGATTGGAAATGGTCATGGTTTATCCTTTGTTTACGGATATAAAAATAGAACTGAGTACGAAAATTTGCGAACAACAATTAACGATGATGGATGAATCTATCGCTCAGGCCAAAATCCCAAAAGGTAGAATTTGCCTCAAAAGAGGAATGAATAACGTAAAAAAACAACCAAAAAACAACCAAAATAAAACTTCATTGTTATGTAATAACTCTATTTTAGAGATGGTATAGAAAATGATAGCACTATATTGGTCAGTAGATTATGAAATCTAATTCAAATCAATAATTTTTGAATGGGTTCTAAAAATGAATATAGCGCAAGATTTTTACCAATCATTTATGTAGAACATGAGCCAATGATTCTGTCGCACTGTATGCCGAACAGGGCGAAAATAAAACGGGGTATGAACTGTATCATTCCCGCGTATAGATGTGACTTTGACGCGCAGTCACCCGGATAACCCTCATTCTCGATCCTCTGCGCTGCTTTGATCGCGGTGATGAGTTGGTGTAGGATGTTTCTACCAAAAGCAGGGGCAGTAGATATGGTTTTTTCGGCGGATTTGCTCTGGCAGCAGGCGGCGGCGCTGGGCTTCAACCTCGTCGGCCTGACGCGGGCGCAGCCTTCTCCGCAACTGGCGGCCTACGAACGCTGGGTTGCGGCGGGGATGCACGGCACGATGGGCTACATGGCGCGGCCTGACCGCGTGTTGCGGCGGCGCGACCTGACCGCGATTCTGCCGGGGGCGCGTTCGCTGGTGGTGGTCGGGCTGGATTATGCGGCGGGCGGCCTGCCACAGGCGGTGCTGACCGACCCCCTGCGCGGACGAATTGCGGCCTATGCGTGGGGCGTGGATTACCATGAGGTACTCACCCCGCGTTTGGAGGCGCTGGCGGACTGGCTGCGGCAGGCCAGCGGCCAGACCTTCAGCCACCGCGTTTATGTGGATACCGGGGCGCTTCTCGAACGCAGCCACGCGCACGAAGCCGGCATAGGTTTCACGGGCAAGAACACGATGCTGATTCACCCGCGCCGGGGCAGCAGCTTCTTTCTGGGCGAAATCCTGACCGATCTGGAATGGGACGCTTACGATCAACCGGGCGCGGCGACGCAGTGCGGGCGCTGTACCCGCTGCCTGAAGGCTTGCCCAACGGGCGCATTCCCGCAGCCGCATGTGCTAGATGCGCGGCGCTGCATCAGCTATTTGACCATCGAGCATAAGGGCAGCATCCCGCTGGAACTGCGTCCGCTGATGGGTAACTGGGTGTACGGCTGTGATGTCTGTCAGGAAGTGTGTCCGTTTCAGCGGTTCGCGCCGGATGCGGTGGAAGCAGTGTTTCAACCTGCTGATGTAGACCGCGCTGCTCCGCTGCTGGTGGACTTACTGGCGCTAGACGAGGACGGCTTCCGCAACCGATACTATGGAAGCCCGATCTGGCGCATCCGGCGGGCGCGGCTGGTGCGGAATGCCTGCGTGGCGGCGGGCAACAGCGGCGACTCGCGTTTTGTCCCTGTCCTGCGTGATCTGCTTGGGGATGCCGATGCGCCGGTGCGCGGTCATGCGGCGTGGGCGCTATGGCGGTTGCTGGGCGCGGACTCTCGCCCGCTGCTGGCGGCGCAACTGGGGCATGAGCCGGATGCCGATACTGCCGCCGAACTACGCGGCTTGATCGAGATGATATGATAGTGAATAAGCCCGGTCAGTCCGGGTGTTTTTTTAAGACCTGTGCGTTATAGAAATTGGGGCTTTATGCGGGCTTATTTGAGTCGGTATCCGCGTCCGTTCTGGGTGCTGCTGGTGTTCTTGTTCTTAAACCGCGTTGGCAGTGCGCTCATCTGGCCGTTCATGACGCTGGTGATGCGCCAACGGTTGGACGCGCCCCTCATCACCATCACCAGTTTGATCTCCCTACAGGCGGTCACAGGCTTAATCGGCATGGTCGTGGCGGGCTGGCTGATGGATCGCTACGGGCGCAAGCCGTTCATGCTGCTGAGTCTGTTCGTGATGGCCGGCATCTATATAGGGATGTTCCGCGCCGATCAACTCTGGCAGTGGATGATACTGGTGATGCTGAATGGCGTTTTCAACAGCGTTTTTTACAGCGGTGTGAACGCCATGACCACCGACCTCATTCCCCCGGCTGATCGAGCAGGGGCGTTCGCGTTGGTGCGGACGCTGGCGAATCTGGCGATTGCCATCGGTCCGGCGGCGGCGGGAATCATGCTGGGCGCGAACTACGGCGCGGCCTATCCGATTGCCGCCGGAATGTTTGTGTTGATGGCGATCCCGTTCTTTTCGATCATCAAAGAGAGTATGCCTGTGCGCGGCGGGCATCCCCATGCTCATGCTGCTGCCGCGCCTACCCGGGCAGGCGGCGGCTATGGCTACATGCTGCGCGATAAGGCGTTTATGGCTTTTTGCGGCGCATATCTGATGGTGGAACTGGCGGTGGCGATGGTGTTCATCTTGTTGCCGATCTACGTCAAAGAGAACTACGCCATCCCCGAAAACCAGTACAGCCTGCTGCTGACCGTCAACGCCGGCATGGTGGCGCTGTTGCAGGTGGTGGTATCGCGCTGGAGCAGTCGCTACCGTCCGTTCGCCATGCTCACGCTCGGCGGGCTACTGTACGTAGTGGGGCTGAGTGGGTTCGCGCTGTCGTCGTTGTTGCCGCACTTCATCATCAGTATGGCGATCCTGACGATGGGCGAATTGATCGTCGCGCCTACCTCGAACAGCGTGGTTGCGGCCTTAGCACCGATGGACATGCGTGCCCGCTATTTGAGCATCTTCTCGCTGGCGTGGACGGTGGGTTCGGGCATCGGCCCGATAGCGGGCGGCTTCCTGAGCGACACGTTTGCGCCGCAGGCCATCTGGATTGGCGCAGCGACCTTTGCAGCCTGTTCGGCGCTGGGTTTCGCACTGCTGGGGCGGCGGCAGACGCAATCTTCGCAAGGTGAAGAACAGCCCGCCCCCGCCGCATAGGTGCTGCCCTCACCCCTTGCCCCCTTACAAGGGTAGGTTTTTAGCGGGAGCACCCTCATCCCCCGCCCCTTCTCCCTCAGAGCGAAGGGGAGTAAGACCAACAGGTGCGTCTTTCACCCCTCTCCAAAGCGGTACTCCGCGTGTTGGAGAGGCTGAGGGGGGTGAGGTTCTTCAAAAACCTACCCTTGAAAGAGGGGCGGGGGATAGGGGACTCTGACTCCCTTCGCTCTGAGGGAGAAGGGTAGGGGATGAGGGTAAAAGTAGATAAAATGCCCCGAACGGGGTATGTGTTTTGTATCAATACAGATTGGAAAAGAGCATGAGTGCAGGAAAAACAATCCGATTGAATCGTATTTTTGCGGCTGATGGGCGTTCGGTGGTTGTGGCGATGGATCACGGCCTGCCGGGGATGACCCCGTTAGGGGCGCTGAAAACCCCCGCGCAACTGCTTCGGGACATCAAGGCGGGTGGGGCGGACGCGATTTTGACCTCGCCGGGGATCGCCGCACATTTCGCCGCTGATCTCGCTGGCCTCGGCTTGATCGTGCGGTTGGACGGCGGCGCAACCACCTTGAGCGAGAGCTTCGGCGCGATGCGCTTAATCGCGGGCGTGGAGGATGCGTTGCGCTTGGGCGCGGACGCGGTGGCCGTGATGGGCTTCTGCGGCACACCGGATGAGAACGACAGCCTGCATACGCTGGGGCAGGTGGCGGCAGAGTGCCGCCGCTTGGGGATGCCGCTGATGGCGGAGATGCTCCCGCTGGGCTATGCCGCCAAGCCGACGGTGGAGCAGGTGGCGCTGGCGGCACGCATTGGCGCGGAGATGGGCGCGGACATCATCAAGACCAAGTATGTCGGGCCTGCCGAAGCCTACGCGCAGGTCACAGAATCCTGTTTCGCGCCGGTGCTGGTGCTGGGCGGAAGTGCCAAACAACCGGATGCGGTGATTGCGGAAATGCGTGAGGCGATGGCGGCGGGCAGCGCGGGTGTGGCGATTGGCCGAAACGTGTGGCAGGCCGAGTCGCCTGCTGATGTGACGCGCACGCTGGTGCAGGCCGTTCACGGGTAGTCCTGTAACAGGAGGTACAGCCGATGCGACCCCGAACAATAGGCGTGATCGTCAACCCCAAGTCCGGGCTGGGCGCGGCGCACAACCTGCGTGTGGCACAGCAGGCGGTGGCGGCGCTGGGCGCGGATACGGTGGTGACTGGCTCCGGTACAATGGGCGGGGATGCGCTGCCTGCGGCGCGTGTCCTGCCGATTCCGGCGTGGACAGGGCGGGCGGCTTCGCAGGCGCTGGCGCGGGCGGCACTGGATAGCGGCGTGGAGGCGCTGGTGGTGATCGGCGGCGATGGTACGCTCTCCGATGTGGCCTCGGTTATCTATCAGGCGGGCATAAAGTGTCCGCTGCTGGGGATTGGCGCGGGTTCGATCAATGCCGGCGACCTTATCACCTGCAAGGCGGCGCAGGTGGACGATCTGCGCGGGCGCGATTTGCGCGTGGAACGGCTGAACGCGCTCGAAGCGGCTTACAATGGGCGTATGATGGCGCTGGCCTTCAACGATATTGTGATCGGCACGACGATTGTCGGCACAGTGGATGGCGGCTACCGCGATCTGGACGCAAAAGCCTTCATGGACGGGCGGCAGGAGCGCATTCAGCCGCATTCGGTGGGGCGCGAAGGGGCGCGGGTGGTACGGCGCGGCGCGTCCGGCGAAGTGCTGGTGAGCAGCGGGCAGGCGGTGGGGACGGTGGTGGTCGGGTTTTCGCAGTATGAATGCTTCTTCGGGAAGGCCATCATCGGCGGCGTGGGTTTGTCCTCGGTAGCCGGTGCGCCTGCGGGCTGCATCGTGAGCGATCACCCGCTGGTGGTCGTTCAGCTTGGATTGGATGAACACCTGCGAACCGAACCCGTGCATTCGGCCTATGTCAGCCTGACCGGAGAGGATGTGATCGAAGTGACCGGATTGGACGATCCGGCGGTGCTATGCGCCGATGGCAACCCACTGGCATTACTGCGGCCTGCGGATAGCAGCCAGATGCGGGTGCGCCCCGGCGCTGTGGATGTCCTCCGTTTGGGGGATAATTAAGAACCTCACCCCTCAATCCCCTCTCCATTACGCGGAGTACCGCAGGAGAGGGGAAGTAAGGCACTTATCCCCCCGAAACGGAAGGGAATGAGAGCAACTATAAAGGACGGAAACTTATGAAAGCGGCACAGTATCACGGCCCGCAGCAGATCACACTGGAGGATTTGCCCGTGCCGGTTTGCGGCGACGGCGAAGTGCTGGTCGCCATGAAAGCCTGCGGCATCTGCGGGACGGATGTCAAAACCTATGTGCGCGGGCATCCGTTGATTCCGCCGGGGAGTGTGCTAGGGCATGAGGTGGCGGGCAGCGTGATCGAATCGCGGCATGCTGCGTTTGCAGTGGGGGATCGGGTGGCTGTCGCGCCTTACGTACCGTGCCTGTCGTGTACCATGTGCCAGCGCGGGCATTACAGCCTGTGCGAGAACCTGTTTGAAGCCTCCATGCAGCCGGGCGGCTTCGCAGAGGTGGTGGTCGTGCCGCAGCGCATCGTGGAACAGGCGCTGCTGAAAATCCCCGACACGCTGGACTATATGACTGCCGCGCTCACCGAACCGCTGGCCTGTTCGCTGCACGGCCTTGAGGCGCTGCCGCTGCGTGCCGGTCAATCGCTGCTCATCATGGGTGATGGCCCGATGGGGCTGATGCAGGCCGCGCTAGGGAAAGCGTTGGGCGCTGCGCCCGTTATCCTGAGTGGCATGACCCCGCTGCGGCTGGATTTCGCCCGCAAGGTGGCCGATGTGGTGATTGATGTCTCCAAGCAGTCGTTAGCCGATGAACTGAAGGCGCTCCTTCCGGCGGGGCCGGAGCATGTGGTCGCCTCGGTGGGCAGTGTAGCGGTGGTGGAAGAAGCGTTGCGGTTGGTGGGCAAAGGCGGCGCTGTCAACGTGTTCGCCGGAATGCCTAAGGACGCGGCGCTCTCGCTGCCGTTGAACC
>CAIVEA010000264.1 GCA_903904765.1 uncultured Chloroflexota bacterium | reverse complement strand
GTGGATTACCATCGGCGGCCAGACGCTAAACCGGGGTGGCGTGCCGTACAACACGCTGGTGCAGGTGGTACTGGCTGCATCTGCTGGCTAGGCAAACGCCTAAAACGCTGGAACAGACACCCAACAACCCGCCCTGTGGCGGGTTTTGGTTTCGCCCTATTTAGACATTCTTTTCTCATCGAGGTTGTATGCGTACAGTTGAATGGCATGATGGCAAGGTCAGGATGATTGACCAGAAGGCTATCCCTTGGACATTGGAAGTCGTTGATCTGAAAGATTATCAGGCAGTCGCCGCCGCAATCACGGATATGACCGTGCGCGGCGCTCCGGCCATCGGCGCATCTGCCGCCTTTGGCATGGCGCTAGCCGCCCGTAACAGCGCCGCCACCACCCTCGGCAGCCTGCGGGGTGATCTCGATCAGGCGGGCGCAGTGCTGAAAGCCTCCCGCCCCACCGCCGTCAATCTGATGTGGGCGGTTGACCGGATGCTGGCCTTCGCCAAAGGGGATTTCGCAGATGCACAGGCGCTCCGCGATGGGCTGTTAGCCGAAGCGCAGCGCGTAGCGGACGAAGATGTGGACATCAACAAGCGTATGGGCGCACATGGCGCGGCGCTCATTCAGGACGGTTTCACCATCTTGCACCACTGCAACACCGGGGCGCTAGCCACAGTGGACTACGGCACAGCCATCGGGGTCATCCGCGCCGCCTTCGAGCAAGGTAAACGCATCCATGTGCTTCTAGACGAAACCCGTCCGCGCCTGCAAGGTGCACGCTTGAGCGCGTGGGAGATGGAGCAGCTCGGCGTGAGTTACGACATCCTGCCGGACACCGCCGCCGGCTACTACATGCAGAAAGGCGAGATCAACATCGTGCTGGTGGGCGCAGACCGCGTGGCCGCCAACGGGGACTTCGCCAACAAAATCGGCACGTATCAGATCGCCGTCCTCGCCAAAGAGAACGGCATCCCCTTCTATACTGTCGCCCCCACCTCCACCGTAGACCTGACGCTGGCCTCCGGCGCGGAAATCCCGATTGAGGAGCGCGACAAATCCGAAGTACTCACGCCCTACGGTCACGCCATCACGCCGCCGCACTTCCATGCACGCAATCCCGCTTTCGATGTCACGCCCAACCGCTACCTCAGTGGCATCATCACCGAAAACGGTATCGCCCGCCCGCCCTTCACCGACAGCCTGAAGCGCGTGGTGGCTGGCGAAAAAGTCTAGGCCGCCTTTGTATCAAAAAGACAGGCTTGTGGATGAACCCGCAAGCCTGTTTTGTTTTAGCCTTTCGACCAGAAATCCGCAGCGAGTTCCAGCGGGTGCGTGGGGGTTTCGCCCGTGAAGCGCAGTTGACCGTCCTCGGTTGCCATCAGCAGTGTATAGGTCGGGTAATCCGCGCTGTGCTTAAACTGCCATTCCCCGATTCCCGCCACCCGCAGGCGTTCGCCACCGCGACTGAGCGTGACCACGTACGGCAGTCGTTCATGCAGCGCATTCACCAACCGTTCGCCGCCCGATGAATCAGCGCGGCGCGCCAGCATCCCCAGTGCGTTTTGCAATCGCTTGGCGAAAATCGCCCCCCGGAACGACCAGATCAGGCGCGGCGCATCCGCCTCCATCAGCAGCGGCGCAATCGTCTCCGGTTCGTCCGCCCGCACCTCGTCTAATAGCAACACTTGTGGCTTCTCGCGCAACGCCGCCTGTATTTGCTCACCGAATGTCACCCCCGGCGCAGCACCCACCGGCCAACGCACCACCAACCGCTTCATGGCAGAAGGCAACCGCATTTCGCCGGCCCGTTCCACCGCCAGCGCCTGTTCGGGGATGGGCAGCAGAGTTGCCAGCACATTCAACAGCGCGGTTTTGCCGGACTCCGATTCGCCCACCACGATCACGCCATGCGGCGAACGCATCAACGCCTCCAGCACCGCCGCCGCTGGTTCAGTCAGAATGTCCTGCGCCACTAGATCGGACAGCGTGGGCAGGCGTTTCGGATGCAGACGAATATCCGCCGTCAGTTGGAAGGTCACGGGCGGCGCGATCAGATTCACGCAGATCGGACGCTCCGCAGCGGTCAGGCCGGCCTCGATATACGGCTGATCGTCGCGCAACTCCGCGTTGGCATCCAGCAGCAGACGGCGCAGCACCCGCCGGAATTGGTCTTCGCTCTGGAAGATCGGCCCTAGCGCCTGTAACTGCCCATGTGCGTAACGCACCGAGGCCGCATCCACCCCTTCGAGCGAAATCGTGGTGATGCGTTCATCCCCCAGCAGCGCGTCCAGCGGCCCGTAGCCAAAGATCGCGCTGTACACGCGGCTAACCAAATCAGCCTTTTCCGCAGACGACATCTGCACAGACTCAGACGCGACCACATAATCCAGCGTGGATAAGACCAGTTGCAGCCGTTTGGCGCGGGTATCCGCCTCTTGCAAAGCAGACGAATGATCGGCATGTTCTTCGATGAACGCCGCCTCGACGCGCTCCGCCAACGCATTCAACGAAATCCAGCGTGCCCCCATCTGCGCCGCCACAAATTGCGGTTCGCGCCCTTTGTCGGGGTCGCGGCGCGGGCGATTGGGAAGGGACGACATATCCACATCGAATGAATCAGGGTGATCGCTCATCATACGGCCTTTCACTCACTTATGGTGACTCGCCTATAGCTTACAAAGGGAGTTCACTTAACCGCACTGGCTGAAGCGCCGGATTATCATTCGGCTTGCGGCCTTTCTTCGCCATATCCACCCACTGATTGCCTAGTTTCACACGCACCACATCCATTGTGAAATCCGTGCTCACATCCTCGGCATTTCGCAGCAGCGTCGAACCCACGCCGTACAGATCAACCGGCACATGCTCACGTTCAAACAGCGTCACTTTATTGGCATGGAAGCCGCCACTGACCACAATCTTCACCTGTCGGCAGTATTCCCGCGCCGCGTCTTCCCATCCGGCGGGGATGTCCCACGCTTCCCATGCCCGATCAATCGCCGCCCGCACCGTCCGCACCAGCGCAGGGGTAACACCTCCTGCTTCATGTTCGCCCAGCGACAGGTCGCGCATATTAGAACTAGTATCTAGCCGCACGCCGAACAACCGCCAGCGGGACTGCGCTTCGGCATCCCCCGCACGCAACGCTTCGAGGTAGCGCGGCCAGAACACCGCCAGCGTCGCCAGCGCCGCCCCTACCGCATCATTCTCAAAATCCAGCAGCGCCACCCGCAGAATATCCACCGGACTGTACAGTGCGAACGCTCGCATCGCCTCCGCTGTGTCCGCCAAGAAGCAGGCGATCAGAGCATGGGGAACCGTGCCGCTGCCGCGTCCTCCCCACCAGCACGCCTGCGCGTCCGTGCTGACCAGCGGCGCAATCTTCGCGCCTGAATCGTGGTTGAACCGCTGCACCGCCAACCAGAACGCATAGCCATCTGCCGATTGCACCGATGGCAGATCGAACCGCGCCGGAAAGAACAGCAGCCCTTTGCCTGCCGCCGCTTGTAGAGCTTGCAGCGAATTGGTCGCCATGCGGGTGATACGAGTCAGATAGCCCAGAATCGGGGTTTCCAGCAGCGCGAAATCGCGGTAGCGCCCGCGTATCTTGATGACGGGTTGCACATTTTCGGTATCGCCATCGTAGGACACCAGCGAACCATCTTCAACCGCTTCCACATCCAGATGAACGCCGCCTACCTCACGCAGCATCGCCAGCGCCACATCCACCCCGCCCACCAGTGCAAACGGTGCGCGGCGGGTGAAAATCTGCGCTTCCACCTCCAGATTGCCTATCGCCAGCGTCGCGGGGTCAACCGGGAGCGTCCGGGGTGAATGCCCCTCGAAGCGATAGCCCGCCGCCGCTGCACCTTCTAACACGCGCACCACATTCTCGAAGTATTTATCGCTGTAATCGCCGCGCCGTAGTCCTTCAATATCCAGACCCAAACGGCTGATCGGCAGACGCGCATGATCCCAAACCGTCATCAGAGGACACCTTCTTGAAGTTTTTCAAAACGCATTTCTATTCTACAACGCATGAAATGGGTATGATATACTCTTGGCCTATATCCCGCCCAAACAAGCAGGTTTGATTACACGCGCCTATGGATATTCTCATCTCTGGTTCTATCGCCTACGACTACCTGATGCGCTTTCCGGGGCGCTTCACCGACCATCTCATCGGGGATCAACTCCATCAAATTAGCCTGAGCTTCCTCGTGGAAGACATGACCAAGCACTGGGGCGGCGTGGCTGCCAACATTGCGTACACGATGGCGCTGCTCGGCACTCGTCCGAAGCTCATGGGGACGGTAGGTCGCGATTTCGGCGACTACCGCGACTGGCTGGAACGCGCTGGCGTGGATACCAGCACTGTTCGTCAGATTGACGAGGTGTTTACCGCGTCGTTCTTCGTGAACACCGATCTCGATAACAATCAGATCGCCTCGTTCTATAGCGGCGCGATGGCTCATGCCAAAGACCTGCGCGTGGCGGATGTGACGCAAGCGCCGCCTGATCTGGTCATCATCTCCCCCAACGACCCGCAAGCCATGACCAATCTGGCCGCCGAATGCCGTGAGCGTGGCATCCGCTTCATCTATGATCCCAGCCAGCAGGTCGCCCGTTTAGATGGCACTGCACTGCGCCATGATATGGAAGGCGCGTATGCCATGATCGTGAATGCCTACGAAGCCGAAGTCATCTGCAAAAAGACCGGACAAACGCTAGATGATCTGCGCCGTCAGATCGAAGTGCTAGTCATCACGCAGGGCAAACGCGGCAGTCACATCTACCTGCACGGCGAACGCACTGAAGT
>CAIVEA010000263.1 GCA_903904765.1 uncultured Chloroflexota bacterium | reverse complement strand
TCCACACCGGCGGGAAGTTGCCCGGCGGCACATCCAGCAGCGACCATGCGGCGGTGCGGACATCGGCTAGGCCGAGGCCATACTCGGTGCGGAAGGCCAGCCAGCCGCCATCGGCGCTGAAACGTGGGTAATCGGCATACGGCACATCGGCCAGTACGCGGCTGGCATCGGACTCGGCAGCGCCGATCAGCGGCACGCGCCACAGCGCATTAGCTGCCACGCTTTGCAGATCGCGTGCCGAAGCCAGCAGCGCGGTGCTATCGGGAAACCATGTGGTATCCAGAATCAGGCTGGTTCCGGCACTCAGCGGAGTGGGCTGTGCGCCTTCTGCTGCGCCGATCATGAAGAACATCTCGTTGTTGGGGGTGGGCGAATACACGAAGCTGACGAGGTAGCCGTCTGGACTCCAGCGCGGGGCACGCACGCTGCCCACCGGAAAGTCGGTCAGGCGGTACTTGGTATTACCATCGGCGCTGACCACCCACAGATCGGCCTCGTGCAGCAGCGCCGCCGCGTTGACGGGCTGGCCTTCCGGCGTAGGAACGGCAGTCGAGGCGGGGTCTGCCCCCGGCACGCGCCCGCTATAGGACATATACGTAATCCAGCGGCTATCCGGCGACCATTCCGGCTCATGCTCATCTCCGGTGCGACTGTACAGCACGGGTGTGCCGCCCGCCGCCGGAATCACCGCCAGATGATGGGTGTAGGTGTATATGCCGGTGCTGGCCGCCCGCAGCAGTACGAACGCGATCTGCGTTCCATCGGGTGAGGGCTGCGGCTCCCACACGCCCCACTGGTCGGGCGGCAGGTCGGTGAACTGTACCAGCGGACGCGGGTCGCTGCCGTCCAAGCGGACACTGTACAACTGCGCCGGGGCGCTGGCGGTGCTGGCGGCGGTATACACCACGCGGCAGCCCCCCTCCACGAAACCCCACACATTCAGCCAGCCCACTGTCGGCGTGAGGCGGCGCGTGAAGCCTGTCCCCACATCGTACAGGTAGAGCGCATCCTGTTCGGCGCTGACGAACGCCAATGCGGGCCCGACCAGCGGCGGGTCGGCCTGCGCTTGCACGGGAAGCACGGCAACGCATAGCAACGCGATCAGAATCCAGATGGACAGGTGACGCAGCATGGGGTTTATCACATCGTCAAAGCGCCAGCCCCCTGCCGTGTGAACGACAAGCGGCTGGCGCGTGTGTGCGGATAGGCCGTTTAGCTCGAAATCGGAACGGGTATGCTGGCGGGGTTACGCACCACGCCCACCGTCGCATTCAGCCAGCCGTTGACTACTGCGTTATCGCAGGTGGCCTGCACTTCGTACCATGTTTCGGTGCGGTTGCGTCCGATCACGTTGTACTCGTGGTTGCCCGCGATGGTGCACAGCGGCAGCGCCGTATCACGTGGGGCGGAGAGCAGTTGCGCGTCGAGGAAGACCACCAGTGTGACCGGAGCGATCACGCCTGCCGCTTCCACCACCGGCACATCGGTCAGGTTGCCACGCGCCACCAAGAATTCGGCTTTCGCCCAGCCGATCAGGTCGCCAGCCTGCACATACCACCACGTAAAATCGCGGTTGCGCCCCAGCGGAACCAGTATCGTGCCACCGTCCACAATGCCCACCAGCGAATACTCGGGGGCATCGCCAGTACGCAGCGACAGGTTATCGGTGTTCACGACCAGATGACCGATCAAATCTTGACTCACATCCCGTGCATTGACCGGACGGGGCGGCACGGCGTTCGGGTCTACAGCGGGCGAAGTTTCGCCGGGGATGAGTAGTCCCACACCGGGCAACACGCCATAACCGGGCAGGCCGTTGCACGAACCTGTCGCCAGCGCCAGCAGTTCTTCCGGCTGGTCGTTGCCAGCAGGGCTGACGACGCGGAGGGTAATGGGGTTGAAGACGGGCGCAGCCGTCCAGCGGTAGATGGCGCTGCCCGTCCACGACACGCTGCCGCCGACGAAGAAGCTGTCCTGTTTCGGTTCGTAAATAATCTTGCCAGCGCCATCGGTGGCACTGACGATGAAGGCCTCGCTGCTCTGTCCGGTGTTATCCCGATCAAGCAGGATACTGCCGCTGCTGCTGGTGAAACCGTCGCACGAAATGTTGAATACCGCATCGCTGCTGCCTGCATGGACGGGCAGAGCCGCCACCACGAGCAGAGCTACAATCAGGATGATACTCATGCGCCGAGCCATAGAACCCCCTCCAAGACAAATGCAGTCCTTACGATAAATCATACCTAGATCGCGCTTTTCCGCAATTTTATCCAGTCGTAGCCCACCAACCCTCGTTCTTTTCGGGCAGGAGCGTGATCGCCAGCACCGCGCCGTCGTCCTTTTGCACGAAGCGGGTGTACGACACGCGGCTGGCAGCCTGCATGTGCAACTCCGCGCCTGTTTCGGCGGTCAGCGCCCATCCCAGCACCCCTTCTGCGCCCCCCAGCTGCGCCCACACACTGCCGAAACCGCGCACCGGCGCTTGACGACCCTCCGGCGGCGAGGACGTGGGTTCGAGATCGCCTTCCCGATAAATGTCCTCGAACACGCGCACGCGCCCGTCATCAGTCAGCACCCAGATTTCCAGTGTATCTGCGAACCACCACATCTGTCCGCGCTCAAATGGTTGCCAGACTAGCGTCATTGTCTGCGCGGGCTGGGCGGGACAGGGCGTGCGCCCGCTGTACGTCCCCAGAATGGCCTGCGCGCAGATCACGCTCACCGTCAGGTCGCGGGTGACAGCGCCCGTCCCCGTCACCACTTCCAAACGGTAGCGATACTCACCCGCATACAGAAAGCCGCTGATCGCGTCGGTGGTATGTGTGAGGGGTAATGGCACAGCCGTCAGCGGGTGCGGGCAAGCCGCGCCTACATTGGCAGTCGGGCAGGCGTAGAAATAGGCCGCTGCCCCCTCTGCCGTCCATGAGAAGGTGACGCTCTGCGCGTCCGTCAGGCGGGTGCGGTTGGCGCGGAACTGCCGGATGGACGGCGCAGCGGAATCCGTTCCTACCGGAACTTCCTCCGGTAACAGCGTACCGGGCAGCCAGATGACCGCCCCCACAGGCAGCGCGTCCGGGTCGTCAATGCAATTCAGCGCGGCAATCTGGGTTATACTGAGATTTGTTACGCCGACCATTAACGCCGCCAGCGTATCGCCGGGGCGCACCATGACCGGCACGAAGCCGGACAGGTACGGTGCAGCGCACACGCCCGGACGCGGATCGTCAGGAATCGGTGTGGGCAGCGGCTCGTTCACCGCACCGAAGATCATGGGGGTCGGGGTGGGTTCGGCAGATGACTGTGCCTGTGCGGAAGCCGCTGCCAGCAGCAGCGCCCCACACATCAGCACGCCCACCCATCCGCGCAACAGTGCAGTCATTACAGGCAACCTTTCCCCGTCGGCGGACAAACGTAGGCCGTGCGGCGG
>CAIVEA010000262.1 GCA_903904765.1 uncultured Chloroflexota bacterium | reverse complement strand
GTGCTGCGCGGCCTGCTGGATGAGTATTTCAGAAATCATTGCACCACAACCCGGTCTTTTTGTTTATGCTGAAAGACGGCTGAATTGTTATGCCGCGATTATACCGTGAATCGGACGATAGGGTTGGGGAGCGATCATGCGCGAATTCCATTATCGCTGGGTATGGCGGCTGCGTTCCACGCCGGAACAGTTGTGGCCACTGCTAACTGATACCAATCGGTTCAACCGCGATACAGGTGTGCCGTCCATTTTGCGGCGCGACCCGCCGGATCAGGATGCGGATAACGCCCGCCGCAATCTGCGTCTGTACCGGCTGGGAGTCCCGGTTGACTGGGAAGAAGAACCGTTCGAGTGGGAACGCCCCTATCGTTTTGGCGTGGTACGCCGTTATTCCAGAGGGCCATTGCGGACAATGCGGGTGCAGGCCGAATTAACCCCCGTCGCAGAAGGCGGCACAACGCTGGTTTATAGCGTGCAGGCGCAGGCTGCGAATGTGCTGGGGCTGCTGGCGATCCCGGTTCAGATTGGTCTGGTGAGCGCCCGTTCTTTCGCAGCAGCAGCGCAACGCTATGATCGGCTGGCGCTGGAGAACAACTGGCAGGATAAGTTGCGCGGCCCGGTGGAATTCGCCCCCGGTGGTAAGCAACGCTTAGCAACGCTGGAAGCCGCCCTGCTGGTCGAATCACCGCGCCCGGATGTGGTGACGTTGCTGTGCCAGACTGTGCGTGAAGGGGATGCGCTGGCGCTGGGGCGAATGCGCCCGTATGCGCTGGCTGACCTGTGGGCGGTGCCTCGCAGCGCGGTGCTGGAAACCTGTTTGCTGGCAACGCGGCGCGGCCTGCTGGAGTTTCAATGGGAAGTGCTGTGTCCGCTATGCCGTAACCCGAAAGAGTCGGCCAGCAGCCTCGGCGGACTCCATGAACACGTACACTGCGAAGTGTGTCATGTGGATTTCACCGCCAATTTTGAGCGTTCGGTAGAATTGACGTTCCGACCCAATCCGAGTATCCGCGAAACGGGGGTAGAGCAGTTCTGCGTGGCTGGCCCGCAGACCACGCCGCATGTGGTCGTGCAGCAGCTTGTGAGCGCGGGTGGTGAACGCAGCGTAGAGCCTGCCCTCGAAGCCGGACGCTACCGCTTGCGGACGCTAGGGTTGCGCGGCGGCGAGTTCTTGCAGGTGACACCGGACGGTCTGCCGGAGGCCACGCTGCGTGCCAGTAGCTTTGACGGTTGGCCGGATGGCGAATTGAACCTGTCGCAGCGCCCGCGCCTGACGCTGAAGAACGCCACCGACGCGGAGCAATTGTTCATGATTGAGCGTCTGGCATGGAGTGATAACGCGGTGATTGCCGCCGAAGTGACCACGATGCAGAGCTTCCGCGACCTGTTTTCCAACGAGGCGTTGCGCCCCGGTGAACAGATCGCCGTCGGCAGTTTGACGATCATCTTCACGGATTTACGCGGTTCGACGCAACTTTATAACGAAATCGGGGACGCGCCGGCCTTCGGGCTAGTGATGGATCATTTTGATGTGCTGCGCGAGGCAATCCGCGCCGAAGGGGGCGCGATCGTCAAAACGATTGGCGATGCGATCATGGCGGTATTCCGTCGTCCCGCGCCTGCGCTGCGTTCGATGTTGCGCGCACAGGCTGTACTGGCAGGACGCTATAATCGCCCCCTCACGCTGCGGGCGGGAATACACTACGGGCCATGTATCGCCGTCACGCTCAACGAACGGCTGGATTATTTCGGCTCGACGGTCAATAAGGCGGCACGGCTGGAACATTTCTCGACGGGCGGGGATGTCATTATCTCGGATGCGGTGCAGGACGATCCAGAAGTGACCGATTTGCTGGCCGCCGGTGATCTGCATGCCGAACCGTTCAGCACCCCCTTGAAGGGCTTCGATGCCGACGAATTCCGGTTGTGGCGGGTGTCGCTGCGGCGCTAACCCCCTGCGGCGCTCAGGGGCGGGAAGGCCACTGCCCCGCCTTCCGGGGAGCGCACTGTCC
>CAIVEA010000261.1 GCA_903904765.1 uncultured Chloroflexota bacterium | reverse complement strand
GTCCGCCACGCTGCCCATGATGCGGGTGACTTCGTTCAGGGGCAGCGCCCCGCGTGAAAGCACCTTTTTGAGCGTTTCGCCTTCCACATACTTCATGACCAGATAGGGCTGGTTATCCTGTTCGGCATAGTCGAATACTGGAACGATGTGCGGGTGTTCCAGATTGGCGACGATCTGCGCCTCGCGCTCGAAACGCGAAATAAAGTCCGCTTCGGCGCTGAAGGCTGCGTGCAGCGCCTTGATCGCCACATAGCGATCTAGTTTGGGGTGGTAGGCTTTGTACACACTCGCCATGCCGCCCGTTCCCAGCGGCCCGACCACCTGATACGGCCCGACCATCTGCCCTTCGTTGAATGCCATGCCGTCCCCCGACCACTGCGTCTATTGCTGCCCGTATTATAGCGCGTCCGCTTGCCCTCATCCCTTATACGCACTAACTGGCAATAAGGTTGTCATCTGTTTGCATTCCCGCACATGACTAAAGGGTGGTTTTCGCTATAGTCAAACAATTATATACTGCCTTAAGCGCAAGCTGACGCTGGATGAGCGTATGACGCAACCGACACCCACTCTCCCCCCAAAACGCACCGTGAACGTGCCACCCGTGGCCTCGTTCGTGTTCATGCTGGTTGTGCTGTTCGCGGTCATGGTGTTTGCAGGTGCGCTCCTCAGCCAGCAAAACGCTACCTTGCTAAACGAAGCTGGCGATCAAGGATGGGCGCAAGCGGCGGTGCAGACCAACCGCACGCTCTTGCTGGCGCTGGGGATCGCGGCGTTCGCGCTGATGACGCTGCTGCTGGTGTTCATGACCCGCCTGCGCCGTTATGTGGACGAACGCGCCGCTACCGAGGCGTTGGCGCTGGCACGGATGCGTGCCCGCGAAACCGATCTGACCGCCTTACGCGCCCATCTGAAAGCCCTGAACAACAGCACTTCCGAAGGCATCGTGTTCATCGAAGGCAACCGCGTCACATTCTGCAACCGGGCGCTCACCCGCTTAACGGGCTATACCGAAAGTGACCTGCAAACCAGTATGTTCCCCGCCAACAGCGCCGCCGTGCCGGAAAATGACCTGCGCCGCCTGTACACCACGCTTTCGGCGGCAGTGCGCGAAGGCGGGCTGTGGCAAGGGCCGTTCACGCTGCGCGGCAAATCCGGCGATGTGCTGGAGATGAACGTGATCGGCGCGCCCATCGAAGGGCAACCGGAACAACTGCTCATCATGCTGCGCGATAGCAGCCACGAAAAGCGCCTGCGCGAACAGCAAACGCAGTTCGTATCCAACGCCTCACATGAACTCCGCACGCCGCTGGCGACGCTCAAAACGCACCTGTACCTGCTGCGGAAACAACCGGACAAAGTGGCGGAGCATCTGCCCGTGCTGGAAGATGTCAGCACCTATATGCAGCAGTTGATTGAGGAAATGATGGATATGGGGCGCTTCGAGCGCGGCGTGGTGCTGCTCCAGCGTGACAATGCCAGCCTGCAAGACTTGGCCACCGAAGCGGTAGAGAACTACCAGTCCCGCGCCCAGCGCCGTTCGATTCGCCTGCAAACCGATTTCACCGATGACCCGCTGCCGGTGTTCGTGGATCACAAGCGCATCATGCAGGTCATCACCAACTTGATCGCCAACGCCATGAACCACACGCCACAGCAGGGGACGGTGCAGGTGCGCTTGCGCCGCGATGTAGACGGCGCGGGTGGCGTGATCGAAGTGCAGGATAACGGTGTGGGCATCTCGGCGGATATGCTGGCGGCAGCTTTTCAGCCGTTCGCCACCGCCAGTCTGGGGCTGGTGACAGGGACAGTGCTGGGCTTGAGCCTCGCCAAAGAAATCATCGAACTGCACGGCGGACGAATCGCGGTGGAGAGCGAAGAAGGCAAGGGGACGCTGTACCGCGTGCGCCTGCCGCTGCTGGCCGCTGCCCCCGCCGAATGACCTATACCCTCACCCTTTATTTTTCTCCCTCACAAAAAAGAGCCTAATAGTTATGTGACTCTCTCTGTCTCCCCTTCGCCCTGAGGGAGAAGGGGTGGGGGATGAGGGTATATCTTTTACCCTACATAACCGCCTCAATCCCCCCTCGCGGCGAATCGCCGTACAATAGAGCATGAAATGATAGCCTTGCTAACAGGGAGATTTGATTGAACGCTGCTCAACCCCGTTCGCCCATGCGCCCGATGCTGGTGCTGGCGCTCATCTGTCTGCCGGTGTTCATCGGCTCGCTCGATTTGACCATTGTCTCGGCCTTTCTGCCGGAAATCTTGATCGGTCTAGGGCTGCCCCCGCAGACCATGCTGGATGATGCCGCATGGGTGGTCAGCGGCTACCTGCTGGCCTATGCCATCAGCATGACGTTCATGGGGCGCGTGAGCGACTTGATCGGACGGCGGGCGGTGTATGTCGGCTGTTTGCTGGTGTTCGTCGTCGGCTCGGTGCTGGTGGCGACGGCGCATCTCGGCCCCACCGATGTGCTGTACACGCTCATGCGCCGTATGGGACAGCGCCCGGAGCGCGAGGTGGTCACACTGCTGGCGATCATCATCGGGCGCGTGGTGCAAGCACTGGGCGCGGGGGCGCTCGTCCCTGTCAGTCTGGCGCTGGTGAGCGATCTGTTCCCCCGCGAACGCCGCGCACAACCGCTGGGCGTGGTGGGCGCGGTGGATACGCTCGGATGGGTGCTGGGACACCTGTACGGCGGCGTGCTGGTCAACTGGTTCTCGCATAATGCGCTCGGCGTGGTGTCGGTGCTGCGTTCGCTCGGTCTGAACTGGCCGCCCCCGGACTGGCGCACCCTGTTCTGGATTAACGTGCCGCTGGCCTTGATCGGATTGGCATTTACGCTGTGGGCGCTGCGCGGCGTGCCTTCGCAGCGGGCAGCAGGGCGCTTCGATGCGCCCGGTGCGCTGCTGATCGGCGTGGCGCTGGTGGCGCTGGTGATCGGCCTCGGCGGACAAATTGACCCATCAGTATCATCCGGCAGCCTAGCGCCGGACACGGGCGCACCCACCTATAACCCCGCCGGCCTGCTGATTGGCGCTGCCGCTTTTGCTGCTTTCCTATGGGTGGAAGCGCATACCCGCGACCCGCTGCTCAACCTGAAACTGTTCCGCAGCCGCAGTTTGAGCGCGGGGGCGATTATCAACCTGCTCATCGGCTTCTGCCTGATGATCGGCCTCGTCAGCGTTCCCATCCTCATCAACATTCGCATTCAGGATGCCAGCAAGCTCTCCGATGCGGCGTTTCAGGCGGGGGTGCTGCTCTCGGCGCTCACCGTGCCGATGGCGCTGGCAGCCGTCCCCGGCGGCTGGCTGAGTGACCGCTTCGGCATTCGGCGCACCACGCTGTTCGGCCTCGCGCTGGCGGTGATCGGATTCGGGCTGATGTGGCAGACGTGGACGCTGGAGATTGCCGATGCGGTGATCGCGACGGAGATGGTACTTATCGGCGTGGGCATCGGCCTGACGTTCTCGCCCATTAGCGCCTCGGTCATCAATGCCGCCAGCGATGATGAGCGCGGCGTGGCTTCGGCACTGGTCATCATCCTGCGGCTGATCGGCATGACGGTGGCAGTGGCCTCGCTGACGGCGTTCTCGATACAGCGGGTGAGCGTCCTCTCGGCGGCGGCGCTGACCGCCAACCCCACCACCGACCCGAACGCCATCACCCTGCTCTATACCCAGATGACTGCCCGCGTGCTGGCTGAACTCGGTCTGCTAGGCGCGGTGCTGTGCGGGCTGGCGCTGCTCCCCGCCCTGTGGGGGCTGCCCGCCCGTCGTACAGAAGCTACAGCGAAAGGATAACTTCACATGGCAAAACACGAACATCCGCTGCTCAAACGGGCGAAAGCCGAAGGTACGCCCCTGATTGATGGCAGCAACGTCACCTTCGTGTGGGAAGGCGACGCAGCACCCGTCCTCATCAACGATCAAAACGCATGGGGCGGCGAAGGCGTGGTGGAACTGACAAAGGCCGCGCCGGGGGTGTGGTCGCACACCATCACCGTTGAGCCGGATAGCTACCTCGAATACGCCTTCATCATGCCCGATGGCCGCGTGACCGACCCGCATAACCCGCGCCTGACCACCAACGGCATGGGGGCGCTCAATCATTTTGCGGATATGCCTGCTGCCCACCACACGCCCCTCATCCGGCGCGGGCGCGGTGTGCCGGCGGGCAAGGTGACGCAGCACCGCATCAGCGGCGGGTTCGCCATTGTGGGCGATAAGCGTCCGGTCTACCTGTATCAGCCGCCCACGACAGAACCTGTGCCGCTGCTGGTGGTGCTGGACGG
>CAIVEA010000260.1 GCA_903904765.1 uncultured Chloroflexota bacterium | reverse complement strand
CCGATGAGCGTGTTCAGTGCATTCTTAGCCGTATCCGGCAGCGCGTCGAATACCTGCCCCGCCCCCTGCGACCATGAGATCAATTGCAGCAGGCGCTGTGCAGTCGCGCCATCGCCAAAGATGTGCGCGTCCATGTTGGCGAGGGCTTCGCCCATCGCCTTCGCCCGCGCCGTCTCAATCGCCTGCGTGGTGTTGGAGGCCAGATGCGCCAGCTCAAGCTGCTGCCCCAAACCGTCGTAGCTGGCGAGCGTTTCCAGACGGGCGCGTTCACCTTCGGCCTCGGCGACCATCTTCTGCCGCAGCGCATCAGCTTCCGCCTGAAGCACCTTGATGCGCTCCATCGAAACCTGCACCTCCGCCAGACCGGACGCGCTCTGGCGTTCGCGTTCGCCTTGCGCCTGCAAGCGCGTCACCTCGTACTCGGCTTCGGCCTGCGCTCGCTGAATTTGCACCTGCAAACCCGTGAGCGCACTTTCCAGTTCCGCCATATCCTTACGGCGCTTGCTCTCCAGTTCGACCTCGTGTTCGGCTTCTTTCAGCTTGCGCTGCGCCTCATATTCCAGATTGAGCAGTTCCAGTTCGCCTTCGCGCCGCGCCACAGTCTGGTCAATGGTGGACGTAGCCGCCTGTAACACCTGCTCCCGCGCCAGATCAGCCTCGATGCGCTGGCTTTCGGCGGACAGTTTGCGGATGGTGGCCTCGGAGATTTGAATCTGTCGTTCTTCATCGGCAATCGCCAGATCGCGCTCCACCTGAAGTTTTTCGAGGCGCAAATCTTTCTCAGCCTGTTCGCGCAGCAGTGCTTCCAACCGTTCGTTGCGGATACGCTCCTCGATCAGCGCCCGTTCAGCCAGAATACGGGCGCGTTCGGCTTCCTCGCGCTTGCTCTCCTGCGTGACCTGCGCTTCGGTTTCTTCCGTCGCCCGAACAACGGTGATGGTCTTTAAGCGTTCGGCGCGTTCTTTTTCGAGCGATTCTTCAATCGCCATCCGTTCACGTTCCACATCGGCATCCTGCCGCGAACGCTCCAGTGTCCCCTGCTTTTCAAGCTGGTTCTTCTCGCTCAGCGCCTTTTCGATGATGGCGGCATTGGTACGGGCGACCTGTGCGCCCAGCACATCATCCGTCGAGAAATCGCCCTGCGTTTTGGGGCGCAGCGTGATGATGCTCACGCTTTCCAGAATAATGCCGTTTTCGGCCAATTCGTCCTTCAAGCGTTCTTTCAGTGCGGCGATAAAGTCGCGCCGCTTCTCCATCAGTTGCTTCAGTTCCAACCCCGCCGCCACATCACGCACCACGCCTTGCAGCTTCGGGTCTACGATGCGCCGGATCGAGTCCGCGTCCACCGCTTCGCCGCTGATGGTGCGTGCGGCCACACTGATGCTGGCAGAATTGCTGCCCACCTTCACGAAGAAACGGGCTTCAAAATCCACATACTGCGGGTCAACCGTGACCAGCGGATCGTCGCCCATCTTCTTGACCGAGGCCGTGACCGTTTCCAGCGACACCCACTTGATGCGGTGCAGGAAACCGAACACCCACGCCGCCCCGTTGACCACCACCAGCGGCTCTTGCTGTGCGCCGCGCCCGCCCGTGCGGACGAACGCTGTACCGGCTGTCGTCTTGACGTAGTGGCGCGAGTACAGGCGCAAAATCAGCCAGATCACCGCAATTACGGCGAGAATGATGAGGATAATCTCGACTATATTTCCTAAAGACATCGCTGCTTCCCCCTTGTTCCCACTACGGCTTCATCGAACGCCGCAGCGTCGAAACTTCGTCGCTCAACTGCCGCAGCATGGCCCGCAGTTCGCTCACTTCGCTAGACGCGCTGCCCGAACCCGCGCTGCTCACTGCGCCCTCGCCCGCCTGAATGAACTGGTTCACCCATGCGTCCACTACAGATCGCTCCACGCCGTAACGCAGCGCCACCACCGATGCGGATGTTTCGCCGCGAATGATCGCCAGAATTGCGTCCACCTTATCGCCCATGCGGATGCCCGCAGCGCCGCGTGGGTCGGCCTTGCTGTCATAAGCGCGGTTGTCCACCGCAGCAGATGTGGCCGCACCGAAGGCGGTGCGCCCTGCCCCGCCCGAACGCCGCCGTTCACCGCGTCCGGTACGCGAGTCGATCACCACGCCGTATTCGCGCTCGGCCTGCTCCGGGCTGATGTACTCATTACGGACATCGCGCTCGACATCTTCCACCGGACGCGACATTGGATCACCGTAGCCGCCACCCGTACCCGTCGCCATACGCGCCACTTCGCCGCGCTTGAGCTTGTACCGCGCCACTTTGCCGAACACTTTGGAACTGCCGTCGGCATGAAACATTTCCATGTAGTTGCGCGAACCGGACTGCCCGTTCTTCATGCCCCACGGCAGGAACTTGTGCCGCCCGAATGTGCCTGTGACGATGGCCTCATCCGCCGTGATGCGGTAATCGCGGAACACGCCGCGCCCGCCGCGATAGCGCCCCGCGCCGCCATCGGCATTATTGAGCGAGAACTGGTCAACCATCACACCGTAGCGGGTTTCACACACTTCCACCGGAATCACGTAGGTTTCGCCATCGCCGATGCAGAACATGGCGTTCTCGCCATCCCGTCCCACACCCGCGCCCCAACCGCCCACCTGCGGTTCTACGAGGATGAACAACTCACCCGTGTCGGGGTGCTTGCCGCTGATGACCGTCCCGCACACGCTCAGGAAATGCCCCATCGTCAACCGTTCTGGCACAACCGGAGCCAGCGCCTTCCACACCAGATCAGCACCAAACTCCATCACCTCCCAGTAGGTCGAGGTCGGCGCGGGGCGGCTGGCGGTCGCCATTGTCCCATCCGGGCAGATCACCCGCAGCGGGCGGAAGCAGCCTTCGTTCGCTGGAATTTGCGGGTCGGTTAGCGCCTTGAACAGCACACGCACCGACGATTCGAGGCCGGTACGTCCGCTGTTGATCGGGCCTGTCACCTGCGGGTGCGTGCCGGTGAAATCGCAGATGAATTCGTCATCCGTCACCGTGACCTTGACACGCATCTCGAACGGCCCCGGCTCGATGCCGTCGTCGTCCACATAATCCACCGCTTCATACACGCCGCGAGGGATGCGCTTGAGCGCCTGCCGTGTGAGTTCCTCACCGTAATCCAGCAGCGCCCCCACGCCGTACAGCACCGTATCTACGCCATAGCGTTCGCACAATTCGGTGAAGCGCATCTCTGCCAAACGCAGCGATGCCGCCTGTGCGTTCATATCGCCGATGCTCATATCCGGCGTGCGGACGTTGGCGCGGATTAAATCTACAAGGCCGGGGACGATCTGCCCTTTGATGAACAACTTGATACACGGGAACTGAATGCCTTCCTGCCAGACATCGGTGCTATCCGTCGTCCAGCTGCCGGGAGACATGCCGCCCACTTCCGTCCAGTGCGCTTTGTTGGCTGCGAATGCCACCAACTGCCCCTTGTAGAAAATGGGCATCGCCAGCGTCACATCCGAAAGATGCGTACCGCCGCCGCTGTACGGGTCATTGGTGATGATGATGTCGCCGGGGTGCAGATCATTCCCGAACTTCTCAATCACGCTGCGGACGGCATGGGTGAGCGTCCCCAGAAAGCCCGTCACGCCGTTGCCCTGCACGATCAAATTACCGTGCGCGTCGGTCAGGCCGCTGGCATAGTCCAGCACTTCGTAGATGATGGTGCTCATACTGGTGCGCTGGGTGGCGATGAACATCTCATCACCAATCGCAATCAACGATTCTTTGATGATTTCCAGCGTAAACGGATCAACTTTGACTGTGTTTTTCGCCATTGGTACGCCCTATCCCAGAATGCCAAACCGCTGTTTACTACCGCTGCTGGCCGCTTCGATATGCAGGAAACCGTACTTATCCCGGTAAAACTGCTGATCGGGGTAGATCACCGTCGCCGACGATGCTTCTTCGACCACTGCCGGGCCAGTCACCACCTTGCCGATGGGCAGCAGGTCGCGCTCGTAGATCGTGGTGGAAACCGCGCCCATCCCCTCGAAGTACACCGGACGGGTGTCTTTGCGGGCGCGCCCCATGCTGGCTCCGTCTGCCTTGATCGGCTTGATTTCGGCCTTATTCACCATACCAATCGCCGTCAGATGGTAGCTGACCATCTCCAGCGGCGATTCCAAGCGGAAGGTGTAGGTCTGTTCGTGCAGGTTATGGAAATCCGCGCCCACTTGCGCCATCACCGCCGGAGTTAGCGCCCCATTCGGCACAGCCACCTTCACCGTATGCTCCTGCCCCAGATAACGCATGTCGGCATAGCGTTGAAT